>MNYO01000055.1 GCA_001873165.1 Candidatus Gracilibacteria bacterium CG2_30_37_12 | reverse complement strand
TTCTGACGAATGGGGTATTTTTGTGTGAGATGGGGTTATTATGGAACTTGTCTAATGAACTATTAAATAAATATTAAATTTTTTGGAAAAGAAAAATCCACTCTCATTACAATAAATTCATTTGTATTCTTATATTTTTTCTCTATAGTGTCGGCGTTTATTTTTTTTACGCATATTCTATGTCCATACTTGTTTCTGGATCCGTGGCTTTCGATACTATTATCGGAACCGTTGGAACTTTCAAAAGTCAGATCCTCCCAGATTCTCTCGATAGTTTTAATATGTCTCTGTTCGCACCAACACTCCGTCGCGAGTACGGCGGAACTGCTGGAAATATCGCCTATAATCTCGCACTTCTTGGGAAGAATCCGGAGATTATCGCAACCGTTGGCGAGGACGCTTATGAATATATTGACCGACTCAATATGCTCGGTATACGAACCGATTCTATGAAAGTTATCCCGAAAACTTTTAGTCCACAAGGATACATTATCGGGGATGAATTGAACCGTCAGATTACTGCATTTCACCCAGGTGCGATGGGTGTTTCTGGGGAACTCTCTCTCCGACATCAAGACTATACTCATGTGATTATATCTCCTGATTCTCGAGATGGGATGATGAATCGCCTCCAGGAATGTAGCGATCATAAAATATTTTCCATATTTGATCCGGGACAAGCAATGGGGATATTTTCTGGAGAAGAGCTTATAAAAATGGTTGTTCAGGCAGATTTGACGATCATGAACGAATACGAAAATGAGATGTTCAAAGGACTTGCGGGGAAGTATTTTACTGATATCACGAAATCATATGGGAAAATAGGAATCGTGACACTCGGAGAAAAATGAGCTCGAATTGTTTTGGAAGACACGGAGATAAATATCCCCACTATTTTTGTTCATACTCCCGTCGATGCAACGGGATGTGGAGATGCTTTTCGTGCATGACTTCTTTATGGTTTATCAGAGAAATGGGATATCGAGAAATCCTGTAAGCTCGGAGGTATTCTCGGAGGAATCAAGATTGAACACATCGGAGGACAAAATCACACATTTACCCGAGAATCCGTTACAATTGTAGGAGAAAAAGAATTCGGAGAAAAATTTTTTGCATAATAAAGAAACTTCCATACAATACGCCACTTATGCATTTCGCACGAGGGAGATTCTTTCTTGTCATTCCAAAATTTTTCGACCACGGTATTTCTAGATAAGAGAGATACCAACCGAAAAATATTTGGAATCTTCCGCTTATAAAAAACTTCTAGGAAGCGTTTCCTTCCTACTCAGAAAATACAAGGTAGATCCTACATATTTTCTGGATATAGTTTTGTAGTTTCTACCAAATATATATTCCAGAAAATTCTCGGGATGACGAATTATTATTTATTATCTAAACCACCACACACTATGACTGACTATAAAGTTGCAGATATTTCCCTTGCTGCTTGGGGACGAAAAGAGTTAGAAATTGCAGAAACTGAGATGCCTGGACTTATGGCACTCAGGACAGAATATGGTGCTTCTCAACCACTCAAAGGAGCTCGAATCGCTGGGTCACTTCATATGACTATTCAAACAGCCGCACTTATCGAAACTCTCAAAGCTCTTGGGGCTGATATTCGTTGGGCGAGTTGTAATATATTCTCGACTCAAGATCATGCAGCAGCAGCTATCGCTGAGGCTGGTATTCCAGTATTCGCCTATAAAGGAGAATCTCTCGAAGAATACTGGGAATATACTCATAAAATCCTCGACTGGTCAGATGGTGGAACGCCAAATATGATCCTCGACGATGGAGGAGATGCGACTCTCCTAGTCATCCTTGGTTCCGAAGCAGAAAAAGATTTGAGTGTTATTGCAAATCCAACATGTGAAGAAGAACGAGTACTTTTTGCTTCTATCAAAAAAACTCTCTCAACCAAACCAAATTTTTATTCCAATATAAAGAAAAATATCCGTGGGGTTTCTGAGGAAACAACGACGGGAGTGCACCGACTCTATCAGATGTTCGAAGCAGGACGACTTCCATTTCCTGCCATCAATGTCAATGATTCGGTAACTAAATCCAAATTCGATAATCTCTACGGATGCCGAGAATCCATCATCGATGGTATCAAACGAGCAACCGATGTAATGATCGCTGGTAAAATCGCCGTGGTTTGTGGATATGGAGATGTAGGAAAAGGTTGTGCATCAGCATTCCGATGAATGGGTGCAACTGTTTGGGTAACAGAAATCGATCCTATTTGTGCACTTCAGGCAAGTATGGAAGGATACCGTGTAGTGACTATGGAATATGCCTGTGATAAAGGAGATATTTTCGTAACTGCTACTGGTAATAAAGATATCATTACGCACGATCATATGGTGAAGATGCGACATGAATCTATCGTTTGTAATATCGGACATTTTGACAGCGAAATCGATGTCGTAAGTATGCGAAAATATACTTGGGATAATATCAAACCTCAAGTGGATCATATCACTCTTCCAAGTGGAAATAAGATTCTCCTCCTTGCAGAAGGGCGTCTCGTAAATCTCGGATGTGCGACTGGTCACCCATCATTTGTTATGTCCAACTCATTTACCAATCAGACACTCGCTCAGATGGAGCTCTTCAATAATCCAGAATTGTACCCAGTTGGAGTATATCGACTCCCAAAACATCTCGATGAAAAAGTAGCATATCTTCACCTCGGACGTATCGGAGCAGAACTTACTATCCTCTCTCCCAATCAAGCAAGTTATATCGGAGTCAGCAAAACAGGTCCATTCAAACCAGAACATTACCGATACTAATATTTATTCAAAACTCACCGATTTAAATAAATCGGTGAGTTTATTTTTTCAATAAATCCTCTATGATTCTCATCTCCGAACAATTCCTCCTTGGAAAAGTGCAACAACTTCGAAAAGAGGGGAAGAAAATTATCACAACCAATGGTTGTTTTGATATCCTCCATCCGGGACATATTGAGACTTTTCGAGATGCGAGAAATATGGGAGATGTGCTTATAGTCCTCGTCAATAGTGATATAAATCCTTATTTCAAAACAAAACCGGGTCGTCCGATCAATACAGAGGATTCTCGTATGGCTATGCTCGACGCCATCCAATATATAGACTTTGTCTATTCATTCTCTGAGGAAACTCCGGTTTCACTTCTGGAGCAGATTCAACCCGCTATTCATGTGAAAGGCGGAGATTATATGAAAGAAAATCTTCCTGAATATGCAGCCGTGAAAAAATATGGGGGCGATGTGGTAATAATACCAACCGTGAGCGTATATTCCACTACGCAGATTATACAAAAGATTTTGAAAGTATATGGGTAAAAAGATTTTGAAATCCTCCTATTTTTCATACAATCCGTCGCATTGTACTTATTTTCTTTTAAAATAAAGTTTTGTCATTCCGACCGTGGTGGAAGCCACAGCTCCCTCTGGTAGGGTGAATCTCTTTAAATCAATACATTGACACTATATT
>MNYO01000016.1 GCA_001873165.1 Candidatus Gracilibacteria bacterium CG2_30_37_12 | reverse complement strand
ATTATCCATCAAAGATGCCTTGTACATATACAAAGGCAGGTAAAATCGTATATCTCGGCATAATGGCAAAAAGTGTGTGGCTGTTTTGACTACTTCACCCCGCTTCCAGAGGGCAGATAAGGGGGTAAATTAGTCAAAAACAAGCCAAATTTAGCGAGAAATATAAAAGTTGATACTTGGGTGCCTTAGATAAGAGAACAACTTGTATTTTTAACCACACATAATTTTCTATTTAACCCATATTTTTCACATTATATCCTTTACGAAAAAGTTCCTGGATAAACGTTTTTCAGATATCGTGGTGTATATTCATCTGAGAAATATCCATCTTCTCGGACAAGGGATTTATAGAATGACCCATTATATCTAAATGGAGGGAACTATCCAAAATTTGTACTTCCGAGATAAATTTTGTATAATTTTCCTTATTATACGAAACTCCCTGAAGTGTCTTTGGTGAAACTTTTTCTCCTGCAAAAGCCTGTTTCAGAGCATATGCTGTTGGTTCTACATATCAATCAATAGTCTCATCGAGAATCTTCCCAAGAAAATACTTTTGTTTCTGTTCATCCGATTTATTGCGTAGCTCCCAGGCTTCACTCCCAATTGATTCAATAGCACGCCTATTTTGTAAACTTGTTATATCTGATAAATTCAAATCAGCCAAGAAATCAATTTTCTTGCTCAAATCCTGTTTAAATTTTTCTTTTGCATTCTCTGGAATTTTTGGATTCAGGAAGTACTTCCTTGATAGATTCTCTCAAACGAATCTGGAAATCCTGAGTATCCAGAGATATATCATTTACCTCTAACTTCATACCCAAAGTAGTAGAGAGTTTAGTAGTAAATCTATTCACTTTCTCTTGAATCATCTTTTCATGCATATCTCCTGGAGACGCACCAATATTCCGAGGAAGTTGCACTTTCTCAGGAGATGTAGATGGGAGATATGAGAGATTATCAGATATGAAACATGGGTATGTATTTCTATTACTTTGAATATGCCATAAATTATCTTTTTTTGCAACAAATGAGAGTAAGAAAAGTAAAAGAAATATTTGTACTGTGAATATATTTCCATATAGTTGAGAAGCTATTTCTTCACTTCCTTATAATTATGGTAACTATCTACTCCAAAAACATTTGCCCCTATTGTGTTCTTGCAAAAAATCTCCTAAATAATTTAAGTATCCCCTTCGAAGAAATAGATATCACTCACTCGCCAGAGATTATGGAAGAGCTTATGAAAAAATCTCATATGATGACAGTTCCACAGATTTTCGTCGGAGAGAAATGTCTCGGAGGATATGACAGTATACATACGCTCCATAAAAAAGGAGAATTGGTAGGATTGTGTAAATAATGAGATTCGTAAATTTCTTTGCTTCGCTGTTTTTCACTTCTTTTTATACAACTTCTTTCGTATCTAATGCATGAGATATTTCCATCTATGCACAAAATGTATTCTACCATCTACGAAAATCTTCAAAAATACTTTTGCCTTTTCCCCTCTTTTCCATATACTTGCCCCCGCTTCTCCAAAAAGAGCTCTTTTTTATGTTTCTTTTCACATATGAAAGATGATAACCATGGCGGTCGTAGTTCAATTGGTTAGAGCGCCAGACTGTGAATCTGGATGTTGCGAGTTCAAGCCTCGTCGACCGCCCCATTTTTTATGAATAATATTTATTATTCAATTTCTATTTTTTATTTTTTAACGCTTATTTTTTATGTCTCAAGCAGAAGATTTTGGGTTAATCCTCAAGGATGCTGCTCCAATACATACTCCAAATATGGGAGAACTTGTATCTGGAACAGTTATTAGTGCAAATCAGAAGATGATTCTCGTAGACCTCAATGGTCAATTTACTGGTATTATCTCTGGATCTCATATGACTTCTTCTACGGAAGATTCGTCTATGATTAAAGCAGGTGATCTCGTTGATGCAATTGTTATAGGTGATGATAAAGATTCTGGACTATTTATGCTTTCTCTTCGTAAAGCAAGTCAGATCAAGCTCATCGCAAAACTTCACTCAAATTTTGATACAAAAGAAATTATTACTGTTATACCAAATGAAGCAAACAAGGGAGGTCTTCTTATTGATCTCGATGGAATCAAGGGATTTATCCCAGTTTCTCAACTTACTCCTATGAATTACCCTCGTGTAGAAGGAGCGAATCCAGAAAAGATTCTTGAACACCTCGGAAAATTGGTTGGAAAACCATTCAAGGTTCGTGTTATCAATGTAGATCAAGATGGGAAGAAAATTATATTCTCTGAGAAAGCAGCACTCGAAGAAGCACGTGGAGAATCACTCAAGAAACTCAATATTGGTGACAATGTTGACGGATCAGTGAGTGGTATTCTTACTTACGGTCTCTTCATCACTTTCAATGGTCTCGAAGGTCTCGTACACGTTTCCGAAATCGATTGGGGACATGTGAGCGATCCAAGTAAATTCGCCAAAGTTGGTGACAAAGTGAAAGTACAAGTTATCGGAATCGATGGTGATAAAATCAGCCTTTCTATGAAACGTCTCAAGCCAAATCCATGGCAAGTTCTTTCAGAAAAATACAAGGTAAATGATATCATCGAGGCTCCAGTTATGCGTATTTCTCAGTTTTGAGTATTCCTCTCGCTTGACGGTGGAATCAGTGGACTTATCCATCTTTCTGAAATCTCTCACAACATGGTGAAAGATGTTGCTGAATATGCAAAAGTTGGTGAAATTGTAAAAGCAAAAATTATCACTTTCGACCCAATCGCAAAACGAATCGGTCTCTCTATGAAGGCTCTTGAAGAAGCTCCAGCAGTGGTAGCAACTCCAGACTCTGAAGGAGAAGAAAAGAAAGAAAAAAAGGCAACAAAGAAGAAAGTAGAAGCTCCTGCAGAAGTAGTTGCTGAATAATCGAAATACATAAAATTCCCCACTTTTTCGGAAGTGGGGAATTTTTTTGGTTTTTTCAGGAAACCGAATACAATACTGTCATTCTTATTTTACCCACTAAAAACACCATATGAATTCTATAATCAAACGCATATCGAAAAAGAAGCTCCGCTGATTCACACTTGTCGAACTGATAGTAGTAATAACCATCCTCGTGATTCTCGGCACCATTGCTTTTATCAATCTCTGAGGCTTTGCAAGTTCTGCCAGAGACAGTCGACGGGTATCGGATATGAGTAATATCACTCAATCTATAGAACTTTCGGCAGTAACCCAGGGAAGTGCTCCTATTCCTACTAATCCTGTAAGCTATACCGGAGGATCTGTAACTATACAAGCAGGAATCATCAATAACTCCACCATTCCAAGAATGTCCGGAGATTTCAGTGACCCCATAACCAAGGCACCATACAATTACTCCGTATTCGGGAATGGACTCTACTGCCAAATCGGAATAGACTTCGAGAATCCTCTCTCGTATCATACTGGTATCCCGGGAATAGAAACCGCTTATGCGGACAGTGGAGTAAAATACAGCAAACTCTCGGGGAGTTATAAATTTGATCCTTCTCTTCCATCTCTCTTCTTTCTCACCGGAGCACAAAATACTGCCTCCGGAGGAATATTCTCTCCAGATGTCTGTTTTGTATTGAATAATGTCTCTACGAATAGCTTTGGTTCTACTTCAAGTTGTAAAGCAAAGAAGGATATGAGTTTGAAAGATATGGACAGTAGTTTG
>MNYO01000030.1 GCA_001873165.1 Candidatus Gracilibacteria bacterium CG2_30_37_12 | reverse complement strand
TGAGGATTCAATCAGAGTTTTCGGCATAATGGCAAAAAGTGTGTGGCTGTTTTGACTACTTCACCCCGCTTCCAGAGGGCAGATAAGGGGGTAAATTAGTCAAAAACAAGCCAAATTTAGCGAGAAATATAAAAGTTGATACTTGGGTGCCTTAGATAAGAGAACAACTTGTATTTTTAACCACACATAATTTTCTATTTAACCGAATATTCATATATTTGTGTTTTTATGAATAACTAGCTTAATGGGATTTGTATACTGAATCTTGCTCATCCGAGCCGATCGCTTATATCAGCGCTTATATTTCCCCCATGCATATCTATGATTTTCTTACAGAGATAGAGTCCCATGCCGAGACCGATAGACTCACCACTACCCGTAGAATAACGATCAAATAAATGTTCAGTGTTAATTCCTTGGAAACCTCGTCCATTATCTTCGATATTCATATGGAAAAGTCCATCTTTTATGCATGCTTCTATAAGTATAATCGATTCTTTTTTGTCGAGAAATTTTATGGCATTTTGTAGCAGATTAGTGAGTACCTGATGGAATTGTATTTTATCGAGTTTTATAAAACCCATATCTCCTTCGACTAAATTAATGAAAGTAATATCCTCGTGCAAATGTGTATAGATTTCATATTCAGACTCTAACAGATTAGTTATTTGTATCTGCTCTTTGAATAGTTCTATAGAACGAGTATCGAAATATTGCATAGAAAAGAGTCTTGTGGTAAGTTCTCCTATTTTCAGAAGTTCCTCGTTGAGGAGAAGAAGTTCTTCTTTTATTATCTCTCGAGGAATGGATGTATTTTCGATGTCGTCGATGATACTATCCGCTTGAAAAATAGCATTGGAAATCGGAGCTTTTATTTCATGGGAAATGATACTAATAAACTCTTTTTGTTTGTTTACGAGAATATTATACTCGATTGTTTTTTTATCTACTTTCTTATCAAGATTCATGGAAAAATCCTGTAAGAGTTGATATGTTTTTATATACTTGATATGTAATTCCAGAAATGTAATAAATTCCCATAAAATATTGATTTCATTAATCGTATAGAAATCCCCAAAAGACTTTGCTCCGATGATAAAAACTCCCATATTTACCACACCATCGGTATCAAAAATCGGTAGAACCAAGAAAGTTTCCTCAGGAAGTTCACTAAGTAACTGATCTTTATTAAATTTATTTTTCTTTTCTTCTATAAAAACGACGTCATTGATGAAAATTTTATCCGTGAGACTATTTTCGAAATACCTCTGAATTTCGTTTTTGTGATCAAGTGTATGAAACATTTGAAGTGTACAAAAATTGGTTTTAAAAATTCGCTTCATTTCCATAGAAAGATACCTTTCGAGTTCTGGAAAAGAAGTCAGATAAGAGATATTTTGCTCAAGTTTTTGAATACTTTTTTTAAGTTCTATAAGGAGGTGATTGCCGAGAAAAATCCTATGCAGATAGGTATATGAAATGTAAAAGATAATCACTCAAACTACCGTATCAATAATGGAATAATGATCCTGAAACATCCAATAATTATTGATCGGTCCCGTCTTAAAATGAAGATAGAGAAAGGAGATAGTATTAATCGAAACAATCGAAAGAATAATAGAGAGATATGCAATAAATATTTTCCCTATACCGTATTCGAGAGAGGAGAAATAATAGCGCTTGAGAACATAAAAAACATAGATAACGAAAGCAGTATAGGAAAATATGATTTCTTTTTCTAAAATCCAGAGTCCATATATTGGTAATATGAGTTGGAGAATTATGGCAGCAGAAAGAGGGAAAAGTGCTCAAAAGAGAATACGCTTTAAACGAATACGATCGAGATAGGTTTGTTTCTTTAACTGCTTTATGGAGAAATAAGCAAGAAGAGATATTCCTACGATATGAAGGAGGGGATTAGATATATAAAGTAGACCTGGAACCTCTCGATATACATGCTCTCAATTTACGTACGTTAATCCAGAAATAATTAATGGAGTAAAGACATGAAGAAATAGTATCAATAAATAACTTGCAGATATGATGTAAATATAACGGATTGATTCTCGCGAAGTTTTTTTGTTGAAAAATATTATAAACAATAAGAGTGTATAATTAGCCCCGAGACTTATTCAGAAATCAAATCGTGAAAGTAATAATAGAATTCAAGTATTGGTAATACCTGAGAAAAATAAATAATAAAACAAGAACCAAAGGGATCAAAATATAGTAAATAGGAAGAAAAAGAGACCAGAAATATTCCAATATCTTTTAAGAACGAGAATACCACAACCTATGGATAATACTATAGAGATAGTGTATATAAAAGCATAATAGCTCATATTTTGAAATGATTCATAAAATATGATAATGGGAGTATACGGAGGAATGTTATTTTGTGTAGACGAAAAATACTTTTTATTACGTATTCATAAGTTTCTATTGTATTATTTGTTTTGATGTGGATTGCTTTTTGAGCATACGAAAGTAATGACGAATATCTTTGGAAAAGAAATCTTTTTGCATAGCGACAACATCGGGATATACGATAAGATCTCAATTATATGTTTCACCAGCATTTGTCATTTTCGCTCGCAATATAGGATCATCTTCTATGCCAAGTGATATCCCTCGCTGCACATCCGCATTCATTCGGTGCGTCACTCCACCACGATCATACTCCACAATTCCTGGCATTCATAGGCGTGATTCGGGAAGTACTAGGGCATATTCATGAATCATTTTAAAAAGATTCTGAAAACTTCGATATGGTCTGAGAAGTCCCATAGTGGACATAGAGAGAATTTCCTTCGGAGTATATCCAAGAGCTTTTTCCACTCTCTGTTTTATTTCTGGCAATCCAATATCTTTATATTGATCATGTAAATCCAATTGAAATATACGATCCAGCGAGTCGATATATCCTTCGTTGAATCCAACAATCTCTTGTTTCTCGGATATACACAATATTATAAATGAATCAACGCTATCAAGAATTCTGCTTTTAATTCTCTCGATATTATCTGGGCCGTATATGAGACGAGTATTGTCTGAGCTACATATTGCACACGGAACGGAATCTATTCAGAGTATTTGCATAATATTTGTAACTTTTCTTTGTATGAGTTCTTCGGAAAGATGTCAAAATACATTCTCTTTTGAGAGCATCTTTCCACAATCATTACACTGTGCGAGTTCTCCGAGTCAGGTTTCAGATGCCCACATATCTTGCATAACTTCATGAAGTCCGATAAAATGATTTTCCGTAAGTTCTTCTCGATCTACTGCCTCGATAGTACATTTTTGCATAAAAGCTTTGTTAATAAGTAAACAAAGCTTTTATAGCTATCGAGAGTTACATTCGCGTTACATTTCCAAGTAAAATACTATTTTGTAAAATGAATGTCTCAGACGGAATTCTTTTTTCTGTAGAATCGATTTTACTTTTCAGGTAAATTCTTACTTAGGAAAATACTTTGTAATGAAAGACTAAGGTGCACGAATGACTTATATATTTTACTTGTAATCATTTTTCACACAATCTGATTAAGTTTTATTTGTTATTTCGGTTAAATAGAAAATTATGTGTGGTTAAAAATACAAGTTGTTCTCTTATCTAAGGCACCCAAGTATCAACTTTTATATTTCTCGCTAAATTTGGCTTGTTTTTGACTAATTTACCCCCTTATCTGCCCTCTGGAAGCGGGGTGAAGTAGTCAAAACAGCCACACACTTTTTGCCATTATGCCGTTATTTCAGTCATTTTTACTCTTTCTTTTTTGCAAGAATCATTCTATGATTTTCAATATCAGTATAACGAATGTCAGGCAAAACATCCCGAGCCCAAATCCAGCAAGCACATCACTCATCCAGTGAACATTTAAATATATTCTACTGAAACCGATAGTAAGAAGCGCTCAAATATTTAAAATGACAAAGATAATTCTCATCAGACGGTCTTTTATTACATCTTTGAAAATATAAATAAGGAGTGAGAAGAAAATAATTGCCATCGTTGCATGAGCACTAGGAAAGCTATAGCTATCAGGAACTGCGATGAGCACAGTATCTGGCCTTGGTCGTTCCACATATATCTTTACGAGGGATGTAAATATCCATCCTCCTGTCATACTAAGGAATACAATCATGGAATTATACCATTGTTTCCTATGTGCAAGAAATATGACCAGCAAGATGGAACATATTCCCAGAATTAGAGGACTTCCGATGTCTGATACAGCAATCATAAATTTATTCAGTAGAGGGTTCCAAAAAGAAACTATATGCAAATAGATCCATATATCCCACTTTGTAACAAGTTCTGAGTCAAGAACATCTTCCAGCATCTTAGAAAAAAGATAGAGCGAGCTAATGTTGAGAATGAGCAGATAGGGGCGATACTTTAGAAAGATATGTTTTTTCTCATTGATGAATCGATAGAGAAAAATGAGTATGATACTTATAATTAAGGCGATAGTGATGAATCTCCCAATATATTTGGCGACAATTTCATAGCTTTGTCCAAATATGAAGCCGATCAAAACAGAGGATACTGCCCAACTTATACCACCAACGATATTATAAAAAGAAAATTTCAAGAGACTTATATTGGAAGATCCAGCGACAAATGGGACCAATGCTCTTATGACTGGATTAAAACGTCCGATGATAATTGTCTTCCCCGTATGATGGGCGATAAGTTTTTTAGTTTTTTCAAAATATTTCTCCTTGAAAAAGAAGTATTTCCCATATTTCATAATGAAATTATGTCCATATCTTCTCCCGAGCCAGTATCCAAGAAAATCCCCGATGATTGCTCAGAGAGCTGAAACTATGAGTACACTTCATAGATGAAGAATACCCAATTTTGCGAGGAATCCCCCAAGGATAACTATCGTGTGTCCAGGAACTAATGCTCCAATGAGTGGAGTCGCTTCTCATATGGAAGCAAGAAAAATAATCCAATATCACCAATGGTGTAATACTGGTCAGGAAAGAACTTGAATCGTATTTATTATTGACATTATTTTTTATGTAATAACTAAAACCATTGGATTATATTGAAAAACACTATTTTCCATAAATATTTACTCGTACTAAAATTTGTATAGCAACTAAGATTTCAATATAATAGAACTGAATTTCTCCAAGTTCATCTGTTTTACATCAATGGTGACGCTATTATGGCAATTGGAGGTGGAAGTAGTACTCTGAATGAGATTACTTATTTTCCAAAATAAAAAGAAAATTTTATTTTCCTCTCCAATTTTAATACATTTTTAATATTTGATTATATACTCCTTCATATTATATCCTGATATAATAGATTATGAAGAAGTTTCTGACTTTTTCCATTCTCGTACTTTCCTCCTATTT
>MNYO01000012.1 GCA_001873165.1 Candidatus Gracilibacteria bacterium CG2_30_37_12 | reverse complement strand
CAAATTTAGCGAGAAATATAAAAGTTGATACTTGGGTGCCTTAGATAAGAGAACAACTTGTATTTTTAACCACACATAATTTTCTATTTAACCATCTTTTCAATTATGATATCTCAGAAAATACGTAATAATGCTTCCATCTCCTATTTCTTTCTTGGATGGCTCTTTTTACTCGCAAAAAATAATCCCAATTTTTCTAATCCATTTATCAAACAACATGCAAAAATAGCAACAAAATGACATATTCTCTTTTTTGTAATGTACATATTCTATTCTCATTTTTTGAGTAATCTCTTTTCTTACTCTATCCCTGTCATACAAATCACCGTTGATCACTGCATTGATATTGCCTTTTTCACATTCCTTACTATCTTTATTATCCAAGGAGTATATAGAGGACAGAGAAATGACTCTCCATCGAAAAACACTCTCGATACTCAAGATATGTTTTCCCTCCAAGGAAATATCTTCCAATTTAAGGAAGCCAGCGAATGAGAAAGAGTAATTCTCCTCCTTTCGCACATTCCTTTTCTTGGTATGATTGTTTCAAAAAAATATCCAAATACCATTACTACAACGGGTGTAAGAGCGTCATCGATTTTTGGACTTCTCTATCTTATTGCATTTACAAGCAGAGGTTTTGATTCACTTTCTATGATTCTACTTTTTATCGGAATCATTCTCATAATATTTCTTGCAACACGATTTTTTATATACGACAATTATCTCGTGTATAGTTATCTAGAAAAAATACCTGGAATCAAATCAATATATCAAGTAATTCGGACTATTCCTGTATATCTATGAGATTTATGAAATATGATTTTCGGAAAGGAAACGAATGTTTCTTTTATGGAACGCCTTATAAACACACAAGAGAAAGATCAGAATTTCGAAACACCACTTCGAACATATTTTACCGATGCAAACCTCCCATTTAAATCTTTCTGGATTTTTATACCATTTGTAAATCTCGTATTTCTACCAAAACTCTTTATGAGTAGAACAACTCGGTACGTACTCGCCATAGGACAAGGACTGATTATTACTCTTGTTGCAATTCTGATTGGAGTCTTTTTTTCTTTTACTTCTCCTCTTGAATTATTTCTCCTCTTTCCTATATGTTATGGGATTTATACTCTGGAAACAGATGTATTTACACGGATACCCGTTATCTATGAAATATATGCACTTCTCAATATGCTCACTTTCGGACTTCTCAAAAATACAAAACGAATTCAATCCATACAAAAACAAGATACTCAAGTAAGTTTTAAGATGGAATAATATATTATAGTTGTCAACTCGCTTTTTTGACTCTAGTAAGAAGATATATTAGACTATATATGCCAAACAAAAATACATTATTTATCAAACAAAATACATATCATGAAATTAGAAACAATACCTACTCCCGATACTACTGATATTCTCGCTCTTATTGAAAAAGAAGAAGAATGAGTAATGTCTCTGGATATATCACCCATTATGACCGATCCTTTAACTCAAATGGAGGATATTTTTACAGAAACTATTATTGAAAATACAGATATTAAAAATACTCAAGAATCATTTCTTACTCGTTTTCGTCGTGTCAGTGCTCCAAAAGTTCAGTTTGTGTTTTATTATTTGAGTATTTCAAGTATTGTATTTTTCATACTTCTTGGAACTACCAATTGGAATTCCTATTCTACCATTCTATCTGCGTATATCAATCCACAAACTCTTGTAGATTCCAAGACAGATATCATGGCAGCGCTCGATAAATCTCGGGTCATTGTATATGCCGATAATATTACGGACAATCCTGTGAAAGAAGAGGAAAAATCGGATCTCAAAAAAAAACTTGCAGCAACCAATACAACCATTAAAGAAGATCAATTCTCTGTAAAACAACTTATACAAGAAGAATCAAAAGTAAATGTTAATCTCGATATTACCCCCTACGATAATCGTATTATCATTCCAAAAATTGGGAAAAATATACCTTTGGTAGATGTCAGACTCAATACAGGATTTGATTTTGATCATATTGAAAATATCTTCATGCAGGAACTGAAAAAAGGGGTGGTTCGCTATCCTGGAACAGCAAAGCCAGGCAATGTGGGAAATGCATTCATATTTGGACATAGTTCTAATTATCCATGGATTAAAGGGGAATACAATAGTATATTTGCCCTTCTTGACAACCTTTCGTATGGAGATGAAATAATTGTTTATTATAATCAAAAGAAATTCACTTATATTATTCGAGAGAAAAAAGTAGTAAAACCAGGAGATGTCAAAATACTCAATCGTGGTGACGGAAGAAAAGAACTCTCACTTATGACATGTTGGCCAATCGGAACTACTCTCAATCGGCTCATCGTTTTTGCAGAACTCCAAGAAGAAAAATAAAATAATCTTTCATTTTTATCTCTATGTTCCCTACAAATTATACATTTCAATATAATCCAGAAAATATTCATACCTTTTCGTATGTATTTAATACAAATGGTTTTATAGTACCCACTATTATGCTTGGAATTATCGCTCTATATGGATCTATTTATTTTTTCGCACCATATATTTACAGTTTCTTTCTCGAACGAAAAAAAGCACAAGAAAAAGAGGCAAAACATGCTATTATTAGCAATCTCGTTCTCATGAAAGATATTCAAGGAGAACTTGAAAAAGAAATCGAACAATCTCTCCTCCATATCACTCTTCAAGGAAAGGGTGCATAAGAAAAATCTCTTTGAGAATCAATGATTCTCAAAGAGATTTTTTATAATTTTAAAATCCATTCTTCCTTCTTTCCTATCTGACATCCCATTTCTAAATAATTCCCCGAGAGCACCTGGGCAAGAATGGTTAGATTTATCTTTTCAGTATCCAAAAGGGTTTTAAGAAGCTCTTTTTCTTGAGAGATATCATTCATATTCACGGTCGATATCATCCATGAATTGATCGCAGCAAAAAGGGTTTTTACATGTCCCGGCTCACGTGGTGGTGGGATAAAACAAATCTGCTCCCGCTTGGATTTATAATCCTTGGTAGAATAGACAAGATTTCGAATATTGACTCCTATAGTAACCGGAGCAGTTATAAAAGGAACCATGAACCGATTCTCTTTTTCATCGAAATACCCAAGCTTTTCATACAACTCTCGGATGATCTGTACTTCCTCTCGAAGTGTACAATTAATAATATGTACTTTTTTTCGTTTTATAAGAGCTTTTTCCACTATTTCTTGGAAAAGCTCTAGTTCTTTCTCGGTCGGATATACCTGATTCCAGAGTTTATAGTCCTTCTTGAAATCAACTCGATCATTTCGAAACTCTTTCAGAACTTCCGCGAGATCGATAATAATGGGCGAGGAAATATCGGTCGCAACCTGAAAGAAATACTGATTATCAAACGGGTCAGTATCAGGAATGAGAGTGATAGAATATGAGAGAACTTGTTTCATAAAAAATAAATAAAGGAAATTGCCTGAAATTCGCTATCCCCGTAGCAAGCTAACGGGGTATTACGCGAATTTCTCGCTACACTACGCTTGACGACCGGCAATTTCTAAAAAGTAGTTAGAGTAGGAAGAGTGGAATCCCACGCCGCAAGCAGCGGGGTATAAGAATTTAATAAAATCATTAAAAATCCCCTTAATTCCAACAAACAAAACTAT
>MNYO01000033.1 GCA_001873165.1 Candidatus Gracilibacteria bacterium CG2_30_37_12 | reverse complement strand
TTATTACGTATTTTCTGAGATATCATAATTGAAAAGATGGTTAAATAGAAAATTATGTGTGGTTAAAAATACAAGTTGTTCTCTTATCTAAGGCACCCAAGTATCAACTTTTATATTTCTCGCTAAATTTGGCTTGTTTTTGACTAATTTACCCCCTTATCTGCCCTCTGGAAGCGGGGTGAAGTAGTCAAAACAGCCACACACTTTTTGCCATTATGCCAATAATCAGGAAGATTCCGATCTTCATTGGAATACTCCCCCAAAGGGCAGTCCTCTGGAGGGATGAACATTTTATTTTTCTTTAATCTTTTTTCTCTTATGAAACTACTTTTTGTCACTGGTGGAGTACTCTCAGGTATCGGGAAAGGAATCGCCGCCGCGTCAATTGGGGCTCTTATGGAAGCCTCTGATTACAAAGTTTCTATCCAGAAATTTGATGGATATCTGAACGTCGATCCAGGGACGATGTCTCCATATGAGCACGGGGAAGTTTTCGTGACCGACGACGGAGCGGAGACCGATTTGGACCTCGGACACTATGAACGTTTTATCGATGAACCACTCGGGAAACATTCCAGTTATAGTGCGGGAAAGCTCTACCAAGAGATGTTGGAACGTGAGAGAAGTGGAGTCTATCTCGGGAAAACCGTACAGATTATTCCCCACTTAACCGATATCGTACAAGAAAAAATCCGTGCCGCGGCAGAAGCTTCGGAGTGTGATATATTGATCGTAGAAATCGGTGGAACGGTCGGAGATATGGAAAATGAATTTTACCTCGAAGCAGC
The DNA here is from genome assembly GCA_001873165.1 of Candidatus Gracilibacteria bacterium CG2_30_37_12. GTDB lineage: Bacteria > Patescibacteriota > Gracilibacteria > BD1-5 > UBA2023 > UBA1545. The sequence continues at coordinate 2,959 of MNYO01000033.1, read as the reverse complement.
CAGACAACTCCGATTTGAGCTCGGGTCTGATTCGGTACAGTTTTGTCATGTCACTCTCCTCCCCTATCTTGCCGCCTCCAAAGAACTCAAAACCAAACCAACTCAGGCTTCTATCCGAGATCTCCGCAGTCGTGGAATCCAAGCCGATTTTATCATACTTCGAGCCGATGCTCCGATCCCAGCCGAAATTTGCGAGAAAGTATCTCGTTTCTGTGATGTACGCATAGAATGCGTTATTCCAGCGCCGACAGCCGATTCTATCTACCGTGTACCTCTGAGTTTCGCAAATACAGAGCTCACCACAGAGCTCCAGAAACGCTTCCAACTTCCGATTCATACGCCCGATCATTCCGATTGGGAAGCATATATTCACCAGATGACCAGTGTAAAAATAGAAGTTCATATCGCCATTGTGGGGAAATATAATGCACTAGAAGATGCCTATATATCTGTCGTAGAAGCGGTGAAATCGGCAGCATTTCACCATTCTCTCAAACCTATCATCCACTGGATCGATGCGGAAGATATCGAGGAGAGATGAGGAGAAAATATCTTGCAAAATATGCACGCGATTTTGATTCCTGGGGGTTTTGGTACACGAGGAATCGAAGGAAAAATAGCTGCTGCGAAATACGCACGAGAACACAAGATTCCTTATCTCGGACTCTGTCTCGGATCCCAGATTATGGCGATAGAATTCGCAAGAAATGTCTGTGGACTCGTGAATGCGAATTCTGAGGAATTTGGAGAAAATCTCGAACATAAGATAGTACATTTTATGGAAGATCAGAAAACTATTCGTCAAAAAGGAGGAACAATGCGACTCGGTGCATATCCATGTGCGATTAAAAAAGATACACTCGCCTATGAAGCATATAAAACCACCGAAATTTCCGAGCGTCACCGTCACCGATTTGAGTTCAATAATGCGTATCGCGAAATTCTCGAAAACCAAGGTTTTATAATTTCTGGAACTTCTCCCGATGGAGAATTGGTAGAGATTGTCGAGCTTCGAGATCATCCTTGTATGATTGCGGCACAATTTCACCCAGAGTTCAAATCCCGTCCACATCATCCACATCCACTCTTCGATATCTGGATTCGTAAAGCAAAAGAAGGAATGAAATGATAAGATTGATTTTTCTGTATTTTCCATATAATCTGAGGGAAATATTCCAAAATCTGTAATTTTTATAATTTTCCTCAATGTCCTATACAATTGATCGCTATGAAGGTGCAAAAATCCTCAACTGCTCTACTCGCACGATAGATCGTCATATTGCTGTAGGGAAAATCCGATCTAAACGTATCGGAAAAAAGGTATTTCTCCACGATGAAGATCTTCGTATTATCCAAAATGGAGGGATTCAGGAGGAATATATTGTCCTTGATTCCGATGGTCAAGTTATGGTTACAGGACAAGAAGAATCCTCATTTACTCGACGAAGTATCAATACGGTGGATTATAAACAACTTTTTGATGATACTCAAAAATCCATAGAACGAAAAGATACACTCATTCAGGAACTTTCCTATCGTGCAGGTCAGGCAGAGGCAGAACTCAAGAACTCTATCTCTATAATCGAGTACAAAAAAGCGACTATGCTTCTCGAGAGTTCCAAGATGCACAACGAAGAAGAAAAGAAAGCGCTTGATAAAAAAATTGGAGAAATCACTTCAGATCTGGAACAAAAAAATATTACCAATATCATTCTTCTGATTCTTGTTTCTATACTTTTCATAGTGGCGGTAATTTTGTGGCTTTTTGCTTTGTAAAAAGGTTATTTGTCATTCCAAAATTTTTCGACTTCAGAAATGTACAGAAAAGGTAAAATATATTTCGGAAAATATTTGGAATCTACCATCGTAAAAATCTCTGTTATTGATAGAATCATACTTTTGTAGCCAAAAGTACCAAAAGTTTTTAGGGGTAAAAAACTCGTCGAGTATGAGCAAATATACTGTTTATCATTCGTCTCAGACAGTTTTACCCCTAAAAACTCCATTTTAGAAAATCGTCATTTTTATTTTCCATTTCTAATCCTTTGTCTTATGAAACAATTACCAGTACCAAAACGTATACTTCTCAAGCTTTCTGGAGAAGCTCTCCAGGGGAAAAGTGACCATGGAATAGAAACAGAATTCCTCGATGAACTCGCAAAAAAAATTGTTACTTTGACTCAACAAAAAGACATAGAAGTAGTGATTGTTATCGGTGGAGGGAATATATTCCGATGAGTTGCTGGAGCAGCAAAGGGTCTCGATAGAACTGCTGCCGATTATATGGGGATGCTCGCAACCGTCATCAACGGTATCGCTCTCGGAAATGCGATAGAAAAAGCGGGGCAATCCGTTCGAATCATGTCGGCAATCGAGATTTCAAAAGTAGCAGAACTTTTTATCTACCGTCGGGCTCTGAAACATTTACGAGAAAAACGTATTATCATCGTCGTGGCAGGAACTGGGAATCCATACTTTACCACCGATAGTGCTGCAGTACTTCGAGCACTCGAGCTTCATTGCGATTATATGGTAAAAGGAACAAAAGTAGATGGAGTTTACGATAAAGATCCTGCAAAATACCCAGATGCCAAACGATACGATCAAGTTTCTGTGGATGAAGCTCTGAACAAAGGACTTCGTATTATGGATCAATCTGCCATCGCTCTCGCAAAAGATGAGAAACTTCCCCTCTTCGTCTGTCGAATCGAAGACATCGACCAGATTGGATCACCCGATATACGAGGAACGTATGTCTATGTAAATGAGTAAGAGAAAATCTCTAGAGAAAAACCCTATTCGTTGTGAATAGGGTTTTTCAGATCCTTAAATGATAGGGGTAAATAGAAAAAAATGTAGGCTGGATTTTTTATGTTCTCTTGATTGTAAAAGGAAAAATAGTACTATCGTTGGTACTATTTTTTCATCCTGAATAATTATGACAAAAAAAATGTCCGGA
>MNYO01000124.1 GCA_001873165.1 Candidatus Gracilibacteria bacterium CG2_30_37_12 | reverse complement strand
ACTTACTTGGATTTTTTATCCAATTAAGATTTTTGTTTTTTAGCGAGACAATCGCAAAAATGCCAAAAATGATAAGCATATCAGCAAAAAAAGCAATAATTAAATGAGAATATTTTGGAATCCCAGATAAATCAACATACAAAAAATTATGCAAAAATTCCCAGATAATATTTAAAATCAAGGCAATAAGTCCAGCAATAAAAAATCTTTTTTTAGTAGTCATAATACTTGATAATATATTTTTGTTTAAAAATTTATCTTAAAGCACTGCCTTCGGGTGGGGATTGGATATAAGTCATCGCTATTGCTGATAACTCCTCTTTATCCGAATAAAAACTTGATTTCATACGAAAATAAGTATACTATGCGAACAGTTGAGTATTATTTCAAGTATATGAAAATATGATGGAAACACAAAACTATTTACTTACACTGGAACGGGAATTGAAACAGAGGAACTATAGCCCGAAAACCATGAAAGCATATATAATGTGCGTTCGTTATTTTCTTGAATACATCCGAAGTGACATCTCTATTATTAATCGCGACAAGATTATTGATTATATTCTCTTCCTCCAGGAACAATGAAGGGCTCCAAAAACCGTGAATCTTTATAAGGAAGCAATCAAGTTTTTTTGTAAAGAAATTCTTCATATTCAATGAAATTGGGATATACAACTTTCGAAAACTCCGAGTAAACTTCCAATTGTACTTTCGAGATGAGAGATAGAACAGATATTTTCGGTGATAGAAAATAAAAAACATCGTCTTTTGTTGGCACTTTCTTATGGATCTGGTCTCCGAGTCAGTGAAGTAGTAGATCTTCGAGTGAGGAATTTCGATTTGGAAAATCTGATGATTCATCTACAATGAGCAAAAGGTCAAAAAGATCGATTAACACTTTTTTCAAGTAAGCTCTTATCTGATATCGGAAAGATTATCTCTTTCAAAAGTGGCGATGATTACTTTTTTGAAAGTGAACGTGGTTGATGACTTACAACTCGGACTGCTCAAATTATTTTTGCTCAGGCACTGAAAAAATCGGGCATCAAAAAAGAAGCAACTTTTCATAGTCTCCGACATAGTTTTGCAACACATCTCTTGGAGAATGGCACGGATATCCGTTATATTCAAGAACTTCTCGGACATGCAAATATTCGTACAACACAAATCTATACGAAAGTAATGAAAAACACACTGTTACAAATTAAGAGTCCTCTATAATTTAAAATATTTTTATGGCACATAAAGATCCATATTCCGTTCTTGGAGTTTCGAAATCGGCAACTCAGGACGAGATAAAAAAAGCCTATCGCAAGCTTGCGATGCAATACCATCCCGATAAAAATCAAGGTGATAAAAAAGCAGAGGAAAAATTCAAAGAGCTCGGTGCTGCTTATGAAGTACTCGGAGATGTAAAGAAAAGAAAAGAGTACGATACTTTTAGTTCTACATGAGCAGGATTTGGCGGAGCTGATAGTGGTGGTGGACAACAATGATTTGGCGGATTTGAAGATATTTTCTCTCAGTTTGGAGGAAGTGGACAAAGAAATAATTCACAGAATTTCGATTTTGATATCGGGGATCTTTTTGGTGGTGGTGTAAGATGATGACAGAAAAGAAGATCATCTGCGCGCGATGAATATGCTCAATCACCAAAATCAGAACCAGAGAAACCAACACTCGATGTTATAAAAACCGTGGAAGTTCCCATTTTTGATCTGATTCTCGGGATGAAATTGGATGTGGAAACAGTATATAGCAAACACCTCACTCTTACCATTCCTATGGGAACGAAGTCTGGGATGAAGTTCCGAATCAAAGGGAAAGGTCGTCAGAGTGGGGGAGAGATGGGAGATATGTACGTGATAGTCGAAGGGAAAATGCCGAAAGAAATTCCAGAAAATATCCGCAAACTTTTAGAAAGTATCAAAGACCAATTATAAAAATTTATGAAAATCCTTCTCCTCGACAATATTCGTTCTATCCTCAATGTTGGGGCTCTTTTTCGTACCTGTGATGGTGCGGGTTTTGAGAAGATTATCCTCACAGGATTTACTCCCACTCCTCCTCGCAAAGAGATTAGTAAGACAGCTATCTGAGCAGAGAACTTCGTAGTTTGGGAATATTATAAAAATCCTCTAGAGTATCTCCAAAATCTCCAATCGCAAGGATTTAAGATATTTGTACTGGAACAGACTTCTGAAAGTATCGATTTTCGGGATATCGTAGGAATGGAACATGAAAATATTTGCCTGATTCTCGGAAATGAGATAGAAGGAGTTCAGAAAGAATATAGAGAAATGGCAGATTATTGTGTAGAAATCCCGATGCTTGGACAGAAGCAATCCCTTAACGTTGCCACGGCTGGGGGTATTTGTATGTACCAATTTCTAGAGTCATAAATTTGGAAAATAGGAGATTATGTGCTATATTGAATTCATAAAATATTTATATACTTATATATCATATGGAAAATAGTACACAAAAATCTCAAGTAAGTTTCGTTTCAACGGAGAATAGTTTTGATGAAATAAGACGAAAGAACTTTTTTATCTATGGATTCATATCATCTTTTGTTTGGATGTGTTTTCATTTTACTCTTGTGTTCTTTTTTTGATTACAGTTGGGATCAGCCTTGCTCGTGGGATTATTTCTCGGTATAGGAAATCTCATCGCATTTCTCGTGGACAGTCCTGTAGGAGTTCTTCAGAAATATATCTTACCAAAAAGACTGTTTATCATCTCAGCAATCCTTATGCTGGTGGTTTCCCTTATATTTGTTTATTTCATCTTTTGATCGAGTACTAAGGGGATAGCTGATACTTCCCTTATCGCTCAATTTTTCGGTTCGAGTATCAATATCCTCCTCCTCCTTGTATCGGTTTGTTTCTATGGAATCATCAAAGAATTGAGCGATGTAACATCTCTCTCCTATATTATGAACAATGCGGATCCTTCTGAATATGCTGATCTTCTTTCTCGGAACAATATTTTTTCATGAGTAGGAGCACTCGTGGGACTCATCTTATCTGGAATTATTCTCTCTTTCAATATTATTATTGCCGTTCTCATTCTTGTTTTTTTTATAGCGGTGTTTATTACATTTACGGTTATTTATTTTGATAACTCAAAAATGACGATTAATTTTAATATTAATGATATCAAGAAACTCAAAGTTATCTCCCCGAAAGAAACTATCGAGTCGGTGAAGCAATATACTATCTCACAAGTACAAAAAACTGATTTCGTAGAGGTTGCGAAGGGTATGAAATTTATCTTCTTGAAGCCCATGAAATTTCATATGAAAATTGATTGGAAAGAGGTTATTACTAACACAAAGGACGATATTAAATCTTTTTTTGAAGTTCTTGGAAAAGCACCATTCAATAAAAAACTTATGACCATGTCCCTGATAATTGTCCTTTTTGGGTTCTGGGATACATTTGTTGTCACATTTCTCGTCGATTTTCTCGATAAAATTATTGCGAGTAATGGTGATAATATCCTTGTCCAAACAAAGCTTTTTACTGGGTATATTTTCATTGCCATACTTGCTATCCCAGCCTTTGGTGCACAGATTCCACTTATTGGGCTT
>MNYO01000015.1 GCA_001873165.1 Candidatus Gracilibacteria bacterium CG2_30_37_12 | reverse complement strand
GAATCCGATGGAAAGAATTTTTACATACATTTCTTTACAGACTCCTTCGATGACTTGTTGTATCTTAGCTTGAAGTACTTTGGTAAGTACTTTTCTTCGATATTTAGTAATCCATACTATGTGGTACCTACAGTCGTAGGTGACATGGGAAGCTTTTCTATATTTCATATTGATTTTCTACTGTAAGAAGATATACTACTTGACAGTATAGTTACAATCGGACTAAAGTCACGGGGTTTTGAACCCACTACATTGAAATAAAAAGTAAAATTCTCTAAAACTCCCCCTTAATCCCCCTCATCCGAGGGGGAGACAAAAACGATTTACTTGACCAGTCCCCATCGAATGAGGGGGAAAGCGAGGAACGAGCAGGGGGAGTTTTTTTGATCCAGAGAATTCGGGAGAGAATAGGGGGAGTTTTAATTGAAATGGAGGAATTGAGTGGGGGGGAGAGATTTTTTGTAGTTTTAAGTATGAATGAGAGCACGATTACTTTTTTAATTTAAAAGTAACTGGAATTTTACTAAATCATCAATATCTTTCACTTGGAAACCATATCATCTAATCATCTAATTTCGTCTCAAATCCGTTTTTCATTGATTGTATAAAATCTTTTTTGGTTCAATTCCCCCTGTCCAACATTAAGTCTTTTTTCATATGTTCGACGAGCTATTATATTCGAGTTTTCTGTATCAAATCGAATTTCTGAAACGTTGATATTTAATTTACGAACCAATTCTGTAACTGCGAATTTAAAGAAAGTTATAATATCCAAAGTATTAGAATTACGTGACTGCAACAAAACTCCTCGTTGTACTCCAAAATCCACAAACAGATCCTCAACATAAAGTCGAGGTTTTGCAGAGAATGTTCCATATTCTAATTTCGCATGAAGAATTCCAAGGACCGAATCCTCTGTTTTGGCTATTAATCAATATAAAAGAAATGCTGAATTTGAATTATTTAAACGATTCCATGTTATCTCAGTTGTCTCGGAATCTACATCCCCTTCTGTATATTTATCCCAACAAGATTCCCAGCCATTTCGATCGGTTTCTCAAATACTTTGGATAGCAAGTAATCAGGATCGAAGATTAATAAAAGAATCTTTCATATAGTAAAGAATTGATTAATAATTACTTTCTCAAATTCACCCCCTCCCCTTCCAGTTTTGCAATAATTTGCCCCTGAACAGCGAGTGCTTCTTCGTCGGTAATCGTCTTAGTAAGATCTTGTATGAGGAATGAAAATGAGATAGATTTCTTCCCTTCTCCAATCTTCGCAGCATCGCGAAATTCATCTACGACAGAGAAGTTTGAGAGCAATAGACTCACGCTCGCAATCTTTGTAATGATAGTATTTACGGGGATATTTTCTTCGAAGACGAAGTTGAGCTCACGAGTGATTCCTGGAAATTTTCCGATTTCTGAAAACTTATGACGAGCGGTTGCGAAATGATGAGCAAGTTTCTGGTAATCCACCTCGAAAATAAGCACTTCCGTATTTGCGAGTCCAAAAGATTCCGTCACTCCTGGGTGGAGCGAACCAAAAGATATAAATACTTCCCCATCGATTATGTATCGTCCAGATTTGTTTGGATGAAGTGTTGCGATATTTTCCGTTCCTTGTTCTAGTGTAGATATTTTCCTTGGAAGAACCGCTCGGAGAAATCCATCGAGCAGAGTTCGAAGTTTTTTCATATCTTGACCGACTAGAACTCCAACAAGTGCTTTTTGTTCAGTAAATTCGTTTTCATCTCACTTCTCAAAAATCTTCCCGATTTCAAAAAATCCGAACTTTTTCTGTTGTTTCAGATTTTCTGCCACTGCTTCCAGTATGTTTGAAACCATAGAGCGTCGCATCATCGTATATTCCACATTGAATGCATTTTGAATATGTACCGCATTACTGTCGTCAGCATACCCGATGAGCGCATCTTTTTTCTGATTAGAAAAAGAATAATCATATATTTCAAATAATCTTTCCGATGAAAAATACGTATTTATCTGGTTTCGTAGTTCGATAGATTCGTTCTTTGTAGCGATAGAAAAAGGTCCAGTTACGGGAGTATCAGGAACGAGTTCATAGCCATTGATTCGCCCGATTTCTTCAACGAGATCTTCTTTGATGGAAATATCCTTAGTTGCTCGCCAAGATGGAACCTTTGCAATAAAACTATTTCCGCTAAAAGTTGTTTCAAATCCAAGTCGTGAGAGAATCTCTTCTGTTCGCTCTTTTGAAACAGTAAGCCCCAGTTTTTTCTCGATAAAAGCGAGATCCATTGTAATAGATATATCCCGAACTTTTGTAGAATCGAGATAGGAAAAAGCTCCTGTGCAAGTAGTATTTTTCCCGAGAAATTTGAGAATATCGAGAACTCGTGGAAGTACGCGACGAGCAAGTGTCGGATCGAGAGATTTTTCGAAACGCATCGAACTATCGGTACGAACCGCGAGTCGTTGAGTCGTCAAACGAATAGAAACTGGATCAAAACATGCTGCTTCAAAATATACATTTTTCGTTGTTGCGCTCACTGCTGAGCTCATTCCTCCGATAACTCCCGCGATAGCAAGCACTTTTTCTGCGTCTGCGATGACAATATCTTTGCTCGTCAAAGTATATTCCTTGGAATCGAGTGCGAGCAAAGTTTCGCCATCTCGTGCCTGACGAACAGTGATATTCCCAACCACTGTATCAGCATCAAAAGCGTGCATCGGTTGCCCGAGTTCCGTCATGATAGAGTTCGTAATATCCACAAGATCGTATTTCGGAGTAATCCCCGCCTTTCGAAGCATCTGGTCGATTCCGAGCGGAGAAACACCTGCAGAGAGATTTTCGATAGAAATAAGCTCATAGGAAAGTACATATACAGAATCAATTTCCACGGAAAGTTTCTTGGAAACTTCTGGAAAATTTCCAGTATACGAAGTGAATGGAAGTGAAAATATCGCTCCAAATTCTCGAGCATTTCCTTCGGCACTAAACAAGTCTGGTCGATTGGTGATAAATTTATTATCGATTTCAAAAACCGTATCTTTCAAAGGAAAAGAATAAATATCGGTTCCGTTCCCTGGGATACTTATTTCAAGATCATAAAAAGGAGTTCCCAGTTTTGATGCGAGTAAACTCTCTGGGAAATGATTCTCAAGTACCATAATACCAGCCGCTCGCTCCTCCTGGAGTCCAAGTTCATCCTCACTACAGATCATCCCTTCGCTCGCTTCTCCACGAATCGTCGAGAGTTTGATTTCAAAATCTCGCTCAGCTCCGAGTTTCGCTCCTACTACTGCAAGTGCGACATATTTCGAAGTTCGAACATTCTCAGCACCACAAACAATCTTGCGCGCACCAAGGGAACCACAATCAAGTTCCACGAGATTCAAATGATCCGAGTCAGGATGTGGACGAGTTGATATAACTTTTGCGATCACCACTTTATCCTCTATCCCAACTTCTTCGATAGCATCAATTTCCGCTGTATGAATAGAATACAAATGACCAAGTTGTTTCGCTCAAATATCAAAAAGAAGTGGTGAAATATTGGTATACTCTGATATCCAAGAGAGAGGGATTTTCATAAACGACAATGAGATTAAGAAATGAAGGTATTTTCCGATGGATTATATGGAAGATAGTCTTTTTTTCAAAAGAGAATAGAAAAATGTCGATGCAAACTCAATTCCACCCATTTTTTCTCACCTAACCAACCGTAAAAAGCCTTTGTTGTACTGAGTCTAACGGATTTCTATTGATGTGTTTTCTTGGATCCTTTTTAGGTCGTTTGTAGAGTTGTTCCAGACAGTGAGAGATGAAGGTAATAATGGAGTTACGATTCATCGTAAGTCCGAGTCTCCGTGTAAATTTTTCAAACTTCTTGGTAAACTCTTTTCCGACTCGA
>MNYO01000043.1 GCA_001873165.1 Candidatus Gracilibacteria bacterium CG2_30_37_12 | reverse complement strand
TATCCAGATCAGAAATCATCTATGGCGATATTAAACGTATATTTTTTAAGTGCTTGTATATTTTGGCATAATGGCAAAAAGTGTGTGGCTGTTTTGACTACTTCACCCCGCTTCCAGAGGGCAGATAAGGGGGTAAATTAGTCAAAAACAAGCCAAATTTAGCGAGAAATATAAAAGTTGATACTTGGGTGCCTTAGATAAGAGAACAACTTGTATTTTTAACCACACATAATTTTCTATTTAACCGAACATTGAGAGTTCAGCGAAGCGAGTCGTCTCCGGGCACCAAAAAATATAAAATCTCCTGTATCTTGCAAAAGATATGGGAGTTTTTTATTTTTGTGTACGTTGAAGTGAGAGGACTTGAAGCCACAGCGACACCAACGACGAAGGAGTTGGGGAAAAAGCCAACGATTTGGCTTTTCGTCGCAAGGAGTTCCCGGGACGGGACAAGTCTCTCTCCGGGCACCAAAGAAAATCAAACAACTCATGTGAAAGCGTGGGTTTTTGTTTGTCGTGTAGATGATAGATACCAAAAGAATATTTCGCTTGCTAAAACTCAATTTTTTTATATAGTACTCGGGCTTACAACCGAGGTTTTCACAATATTTTTCTGCAACCATTTTATATTCAAGTCGGGTGATTTTATCACCACCCGTTTTGTCGTAAGATGGTTACGGAAATCTCGTTGTAAGCAAACTAGATCAGGTCGATAGAATCACCCGTTTTTGTTTGCTTACAATCTCAATATGAAAAGACTCGGCAATTATTACTAATTGCCATTTTTTATGTCCGAACCAAAAAACACTGAAAAGAAAGCTTCCAATAAATTGCTATGAAAAGCACGATGAGCAAAGAATGACGAATTCTATACACAACTATCATATATTGAAAAAGAGCTTGGATATTATAAAGATCATTTCAAGGATAAAGTGGTTTTCTGTAACTGTGATGACCCAGAAGAGAGTCATTTTTGGAAGTATTTTGAGATGAATTTCGAGCATCTCGGTATCAAGAAACTTGTCTCTACGCATTTTGAAGATGAGAAACCATCATACAAGCTCGAAATCATTGGAGATGGGAATCATAATGGCAAGGTAAATAATCTCGATATCATCAAGACTCCCCTAAAACAAAATGGTGATTTTCGAAGTCCAGAGTGTATTGAAATCCTTCAAGAAGCAGATATCGTAGTAACGAACCCTCCTTTTTCACTCTTCCGAGAATATGTAGCTCAACTCTTCGAATATGAAAAGAAATTTATTATTATAGGAAATTTAAATGCTATAACTTATAAGGAAATATTCAAATTGATAAAAGAAAATAAAGTATGGCCAGGATGTACTTTTGATGGAAGGAATATATGGTTTAGAATACCAGATAGTTATGAAACATATCATAAAATCGAAAATGGGGTTAAATATGCTTTTGTGGCTGGTACGATTTGGTTCACGAATCTTGACTATGATAAAAGACATGAAGACTTCATTCTCTATAAAACATATAATGAAAGCGAATATACAAAATATGATCATTATGATGCTATCAATGTTGATAAAACAAAAGATATCCCCATGGATTATGCTGGTACTATAGGTGTTCCTATTACCTTTTTACTTAAGTATAACCCAGCGCAATTTGAGATTATAGATTGAATAGGTCGTTATAGTATCTTGGATGGACCTACAGAAGAAACAAGAGGTAAGCAATTAGCTCAAGTAAAGTGAAAACCAATTTATAAGAGGATAATTATCCGCAACAAAAAAACTCTAACCCCTAATCTTTCCCTCCTATGAAAATAGAACTCCGAGAAATCTCTATCAACGAAGTAGTCTCTGATTATATCAACAACCAAGAAGATGGCGTTGTTGGGTACGGTGGGCGCTTGAATATCCGTCCGAAATACCAACGGGAATTTGTTTATAAAGATAAGCAACGAGATTCTGTCATCGAGACAGTACGCAAGGATTTCCCGCTCAATGTTATGTATTGGGTAAAGAATTCAGATGATACCTATGAAGTCCTCGACGGACAACAGCGGACGATTAGTATCTGCGAGTATGTTGCTGGAAAATTCTCTCTCGATTTTCAGTATTTTCATAACCTTGAAGATGTTGAGAAAAAGCAAATTCTCAATTACAAACTCATGGTGTACTTCTGTGAAGGGAACGATAAAGAAAAACTTGACTGGTTTAAAACCATCAATATCGCAGGAGAGAAACTCACCGAACAAGAGCTTCGAAATGCGGTTTATACAGGAACTTGGCTCACGGACGCGAAGCGGTACTTTAGTAAAAGTGGTTGTGCGGCTTATGGACTCGGAAGCGATTATCTCAATGGTTCACCGATTCGACAAGAATATCTCGAAACCGCAATTGGCTGGATCAATAACGGGGAGATAGAAAAATATATGTCAGAAAATCAACATAAACCAAATGCTTTTGAAATCTGGTCGTATTTTCAAAATGTGATAACTTGGACAAAAATTGCTTTTCCAAACTATCGCAAGGAGATGAAAGGCGTGGCTTGGGGATTACTTTATAATAAGTTCAAGGACAGAGAATTTGATGCTCAAAAACTTGAGATAGAAATCACTCGCCTCATGCAAGATGAAGATGTGACGAAGAAATCCTGAATCTATGAATATGTCCTCACAGGAAATGAAAAATCTCTTAGTATCCGTGCATTTACGGACAAACAAAAGAGAGAAGTCTATGAGAGACAAAAAGGTATATGTACCCATTGTGAAGCTACATTTGATATCGGAGAAATGGAAGCTGATCATATCACTCCTTGGAGTAAAGGTGGGAAAACAACACCAGAAAATTGTCAGATGCTTTGTCGGAATTGCAATAGAACAAAGTCAGGAAAATAAAAAACAATGAACGAAAATAAAATAATCCCTCTCCGTGAGAGGGATTATTTTATTTTTTCACCAACTTCTTCAAAAATCCCACATCCTTATCGAATCCTGCGATATCCTCTATATTCTGGTGATGGAAGGTTTTTCCTTTCTTGGGAACAAAGACGATATCATTGCTTCCTGTGGTGCAAATATCCGCGACGGTATCATAGAGTCGTCGTCGGTAGAAATTGCGTGCTATAGATGTTTTAGTATGCTTCCCAGAGAATATCACTCCGAAACGGTTATGACCGACTTTATTGGGCAATATATTGGCGATGAAACCATACGCAAAAAAAGGTTTACGAAATCGTAGAACCTTTTTTACTTCGTTTTCTGAGAGCCGATATTGTTTCGGAATCATAGGAAAAAGAGGGGATTACTCAGCTGATGAAGTATCTGCCTTAGAATATCGTGCAGAATTATCTACACGGAAATGTTCACTAGATCCTGGGTATTGTACTACACGAGCAGTACCTCCAGCAACATTGTGCATCTTGGATTTCCCTTTGATAAGTTTGTAACGATTTGGGTACGTAACAGTAAGTACATGACGACCTTTTCGACGTCGTGCAGCAAGAACTGCTCGCCCTCCTACAGAGAGAGATCTTGTCAAAAATCCGTGTGTTCGAAGTCGTTTTCTTTTCTTGAATTTAGCGAGCATAGTGCCTATTGTATTAAAAATATATATAAAAGAGACGGTGCTCTTTTTATGAAAGTGCGGGAATTGTATGAAAAAACGTTGGAAAGTCAAAACGAAATTATAGTAAATGATACTTTCGTAAGAATTGTATTCTTAAAAACATAAAGACTTGGCTTTTGAAATTTGCTTTTCATCTGAATATGGCTATATTTTACTCGTGCCAAAATGAGATTCTTTTATATCAGGATATAGAAGGAAAATTTTGTTTTGGCGAACAGATGTGGTTTTAATATATTAAACACGTTCCATAATAACCAAAATCCCAAAATCCCCAAAGAAAAACTTGCAAAATATGGAAAAATAGAGAAAAAGAAGGAGTTCATCTCCTTCTTTTTGTATCCTGACTATCTTCTTTATGTTTTCCACTCTCTCAAATCTCGAAAAAGCTATGAAATCTCCTCGGATATTCCGTGGACTTACGGGAATATCGATAACAG
>MNYO01000065.1 GCA_001873165.1 Candidatus Gracilibacteria bacterium CG2_30_37_12 | reverse complement strand
TTCGAGCCGGAAAAGAGTTTACCAAGAAGTTTGAAAAATTTACACGGAGACTCGGACTTACGATGAATCGTAACTCCATTATTACCTTCATCTCTCACTGTCTGGAACAACTCTATAAACGACCTAAAAAGGATCCAAGAAAACACATCAATAGAAATCCGTTAGACTCAGCACAACAAAGGCTTTTTACGGTTGGTTAGGTGAGAAAAAATGGGTGGAATTGAGATTCTATATATACTCTTTTATTTTCCATATAAGATTGAATTTTTCTTTTAATCTCTAATTCGGGATCTAGTAATTCATATGCATTTCATGTAACTTTCATTTGTATCATTGATATATTTTCATTCATAGTTTCTCAACAAACCCCAGAATTTACAACTTCTGAAGTTTCATGAGTAAGAGGTTTCTTAATATTCGTCATATAGAGGTATGTAAATTACACCTCCAATTTACTATAAAAGAGCAAAAAAAGCAAAAATTCCACTCTCTCAAAACTCACTCATATTTCCCACTATATTTTCCCACCCTATTCCATTTGCCAAAAAATCACTTTTCTGTACAATCAGACGAAATATACCACTTTCATTCCAATGAATCCCATCAAAACAAAAACTATCCTCGAAGTGTCCGTCGATCGCCTCAATGAAAAGGGGGTTTTTATGGCGGAGCAGATTTTGAATATCTTTCATAATACTATTGAGGAGCATGAGATATTTTGGAATAAAACCTATACCGCTCCAGAATTCAGTTTCGAGATGGCAAATATTGGTGGGATTATTCGATTCTTTTTCATCGTCGATAGTGCCTATGCAGAATTTCTGGAGAATCAGATTTATGCTCACTATCCCAATGTCGAGATACGAAAAGCAGATGAGTATATCCCAAAAGAGGTGGGGTTTATAGGAAGACTTGCCCTGGTAAAACCTTATATTTTCCCGATTAAAATCTATACCGATTTCAAGGAAAAATCAGAAAAGGAAAGTGTGGACCCATTTTCTTCTATCACTGGAGCTCTTCAAAAGGGTGGGAAAAATGATACGAAGATCATTCAGGTACGATTCTCTCCTATTATTGACGCTGATTGGAAAGACCCAAAAAAGATTACCATTCTTACTTCCCATTCACCAAAGTGGCTCAAAAAAGCCTATCTTTCGAGATATGGAATGGCATGGAAGATAGGACTCTCCCCTTTTATAGGATTCATGAAACTTCTTCTCCTCATAATTCGTCCGCACGCTCATACGGAGGATACCGAGATAAAAGATAAGAATGACCCCATCGATCGAAAACTTGCTGGTTTTGGCTACTCAGTCGGGATAAATATCGGGTGTTTTGGAAGTGATAGTGTAACTGCCAAGACTGCCATCAAGGAGGCAGTTTCCTCTCTCAATATATTCTCCATTTCCTGATGAAATGGTTTTAAACTCGCGGGCGATGTGATCTCAGATACCTCATCTGAACTCAGTAATCGTACCGGGAAGAATAATATCATCCTCAATTCTGCCGAACTTGCTGGGCTCGTGCACCTCCCGACTATCTATGTACAAACTCCTTGAATCAATTGGGTAACTACCAAGATGCTCGAACCACCTCAGAACCTCCCTCTTGCCAGCGATACCAAAGATGTAACCCCTCTCGGAATTACCAATTTTCGCGGCGGACGCACTGCATTCGGGATGCTCCCAACCGACAGGAGACGACATGTCTATATCATCGGAAAAACCGGTATGGGTAAATCGACCTTGCTGGAAAATATGATATACGACGATATCATTAAAGGGCGTGGTGTGGCGGTTATCGACCCTCATGGAGACCTCGCTGATACTATTCTCTCCAATATCCCGAAATCCCGAACCAACGATGTCATAATATTTGATCCTTCGGATTATAAGAACCCGATTGCGTTCAATATGCTCGAGAGTGTACCGAAAGAACTTCAACCGATTGTCGCTTCTGGACTTCTCTCCATCTTCAAGAAGATGTTTGCCGAAAGTTGGGGACCACGACTCGAATATATTCTCCGTAATACGATCATTACCCTCCTCCAGGTTCCAGATTCGACCCTCATGTCAATTCATATGATGCTCACTCAGACTTCGTTTCGCAGGAAGATTATCGCAAAAATTCAGGATCCCATGATGGAAAAATTCTGGACCAGCGAATTTGAGGCAATGGAGCCAAAACAGATAGTTGAAGCTGTGAGCCCGATTCTCAACAAAGTTGGACAATTCCTCTCTTCCACCCTCCTTCGAAATATCCTCGGTCAGCCGAAGAACCCATTTTCCCTCCGATGGATTATGGACAATAAAAAGATATTTATAGTCAATCTCTCCAAAGGGAAAATCGGTGAGGATTCCAGTGCCCTTCTCGGAGCTATGATGGTAACGAAATTCCAGATAGAAGCGATGGGACGAGCGGACATACCAGAGGAAAAACGAGAGGATTTCTACCTCTATGTCGATGAATTTCAAAACTTTGCCACCGATTCGTTTGCGACCATATTATCCGAAGCACGAAAGTATAAGCTCAATCTCGTAATGGCAAACCAGTTTATCGAGCAGATGCCAGACACGGTTCGTGGAGCTGTATTTGGGAATGTCGGAACTATTGCCAGCTTCCAAGTCGGCTTCACCGATGCAACCGTTCTCTCGGGTCTCATGGACGAAGAAATAGTCTCCACCAATGATCTCGTCAACCTCGGAAAGTACGATATCTACACGAAACTTCTTATAAACGGGATGCCCTCCAAGGTATTCTCAGCAACCACCTTCGGACCGATTAAACTTCGAGTTCCTAATCCCGAACAAAAGAAGGATGTTATAATAAAGGTAAGTCGTGAGAAGTACTCGAAACCCGTGGAATTTGTCGAGAAGAAGATCAATGAATATGCAACCAAGATCGTCGAGGAGGAAAAGAAGTTCAAAAAAGACCAGGAAGCATATAAGGAGCGAATGAAAGAAGAGAAGAAAAAAAAGGCAGATGAAGCAAAAAAACCATCCGTGTAGTGGATGGTTTTTTTATGGGGAATCTTTGGGATTATTATCTTTTTAATTCACTAGGCATTCTAATTCTTCTTGCTCGTTCTATATATTCTGCTACTATTTCTCATGAAGTTCTTGATCTTTTATAATCAGAACTAAAAAATAAAGGAGGTGTCTGACTCTCAGTTCTAATAGTTTCCACATCCCCTCGAACCCCATTATCACTGGTCGGTATGATTTTCATATTGCAAAAAATAAAAATACTAAAGATACTATTATCATAATAATTTTAAGATTTTTGTCAAACTTATTTGGCTATTTTTCCGACAGCTATTTCCGACAGAAAAAAAGGGTAAATAGCCAGATTCCTCACACTTAATTCCTCTTATTTCCCAAGAAAAATAAATCTCTAAAAAAATTTTGCAATTCAGAGTTTTTTCCATATACTGCGTCGGCTTTAATAGGCATAGAAACTTTTTGCATCCATAGCTCAACTGGATAGAGTAGCGGTCTTCGAAGCCGTTGGTTGTAGGTTCGACTCCTACTGGGTGCACCATTAAAATAAATATAAACTCAAATTTTGAGCTTCTATTTATTTTACACAAATGAGACAACCTCAAAAGAAAAGAAACTTTTTTACACCCGCCCGGGTGGTGGAATGGTAGACACGTACGCTTGAGGTGCGTATGCCGAAAGGTGTGTGGGTTCAAGTCCCATCTCGGGCACCAATAGGAGACTTCAATCAAATTTTTTCTCAGATCTCTCAGAGAAACAGGAATTACAATAGGTATGTTTACATAACATTCGTATTTTCCCGAGATGAAATCAATAAAACCCATATGAAATTTTCATATGGGTTTTATTAAATTCTTATACCCCGCTGCTTGCGGCGTGGGATTCCACTCTTCCTACTCTAACTACTTTTTAGAAATTGCCGGTCGTCAAGCGTAGTGTAGCGAGAAATTCGCGTAATACCCCGTTAGCTTGCTACGGGGATAGCGAATTTCAGGCAATTTCCTTTATTTCAACACATCGGGTCTAAAACCCCTGCTTTCAAGCAGTAAAGCTTCGAAGAAGCAAAGAAAGCTTAAATGAACAAACCAACAT
>MNYO01000002.1 GCA_001873165.1 Candidatus Gracilibacteria bacterium CG2_30_37_12 | reverse complement strand
TTCGAATCCGATGGAAAGAATTTTTACATACATTTCTTTACAGACTCCTTCGATGACTTGTTGTATCTTAGCTTGAAGTACTTTGGTAAGTACTTTTCTTCGATATTTAGTAATCCATACTATGTGGTACCTACAGTCGTAGGTGACATGGGAAGCTTTTCTATATTTCATATTGATTTTCTACTGTAAGAAGATATACTACTTGACAGTATAGTTACAATCGGACTAAAGTCACGGGGTTTTGAACCCACTACATTGAAATAAAATTTCTAACCTCTTCTTATGCCTCGTTCCAATATCGTATTTTTCACCGGTTCTAATCATATTTTTCTCCGACGAGATCTGGATGCTTGGGTGGATATTTTCGCGAAAAAATATGGGGAATACAATATTTCTCGTTTGAGTAAAGAAAGTCTTCCAAGAACCAATATCCAAGCGGAACTTGTGACTCCCGTTTTTCTCGGAGAAAAACGACTCATCGTTCTGGAAGATATCCCCTCTAGTACCAGTAAATGAGAAAGTGAGAATACAGAAACTGTTGCAAATATTCCTGATCCAGAAGCGATAATACTTGCTGCTTTGTACCAGATTCCAGATACCACCATCGTGCTTTTTGTTTCTACCGAACCAGACAAAAGAAAGGCTCTCTATAAGCGCTTGATAGATATTGCTACTTTAAAAGAATATGAAAAACTCGAAGGAAATACACTCCGTGAATATGTCCGTAAAAAATTGCCACATATCGACGTAACGGCACTTGCAAAATTTATGGAATATACAGGATCAGATATCAATCGGATCGAGAGCGAGATAGGAAAGCTCGCACTTTACAAACAAGATGGATGGATTACAGAAACAGATATAAAAACGGTCATTATTCCCACCATCGAGACTTCTATCTTTTCGCTGACCGATGCGATATTTATACTGGATAATGCATTTGCTTACCAAGAGTTGAATAATATCCTAGAAACTCACAATATTCATCAGATTTTTACAACACTTGTCTCAACACTTCGAACTTTTCTCTACGCAGCCAAACTCCTCTCTTTGAAGCATGAACCGAGTGATGTACTTTCTCTTTTGAAAATTCACCCCTATGCATTTGAAAAAATGCGAAAAAATATGAAAAATTCTCCAAGGATACAAACTTTGTTTTCTGAACTCATACTTCTGGATAAACGTATGAAAACGGGAGAAGGAATCGGGGATGGCGATGACGCTCTGCGGATTGGACTCGAAAAAGCAATTTTATGTTTGCAAAAAAACTAAAAATCCATAGGATTACGCCGTTTTAATTATTATCTTTTATATTCTATGAAAAAAGTTCTCGCAACACTTATTATTACCCCTCTCGTTCTGACTTCTTGTTTTTATAACAAAGAAACAACGGAAGAAAAGAAGCTTTCTACAACAACCTCTCCTGCATCAGGAGAAGCGATAACAGCACCACTTGTAAAAAAAGAAGTTGTCTCCAGTGGAGATACTATTTCTGTGGATTATGTTGGAAAATTGGAGAATGGTACCATTTTTGATTCTTCCCTCGAAGAAGCGGCTAAAAAAATGGCTAATTACAGTTCTGGACGAACCTATCAACCACTTTCCTTCACTGTTGGTGCAGGCCAGATGATCAAAGGATTTGATGCAGGGGTAATAGGCATGAAACTTGGAGAAAAGAAAACTCTCACTATTGCTCCAGCAGATGCCTATGGAGAAGCATACAAAGAACAGGAAGTTCCTGCTAAATATTTCCAAGATGTCTTCACTGAAACGGTTCCCGCTGAAAACTTCAAGGATACGATCACTCAAACTGTTGCCCTTAGCGCACTTGGTGCCAAAGGAGAAGGTCTAAAAGTTGGAGAAACAATAGAAGCAGGAAGTACTAAGGCAAAAGTTACAGCAATCGAAGGAGATAAAGTAACTCTTGATATCGAAAATACGCAAAATCCATTCTATGGGAAAAAACTAAAAGTAGGTCTCAAAATAATTTCCGAAGGAAATACTGTTACGATTAAAAAGATAACTGATACAGAAATAACTCTTAGTATCATCAACAAAGCAAATCCATTCTATGGAAAGAAAATCAAAGAAGGAATGGAAGGATCTATGCCGAGCGGTGGAAAGATGAAAATTATGAAAATTACAGCAGATACGATTACTATAGGAGTTCCTAATACCCACGAACTCGCTGGAAAAACTCTCACATTTGACGTAGAAATTAAAAGTATAAAATAATATGCATTTTCACATTATTACCCTCTTCCCAGAAGTTCTCCGCCCCTATCTCGAAACGAGTATTATGGGGCGTGCTCAGGAAGGGGGTTTTGTGAATTTTCATCTTTATAATCTGGCGGATTATTCGGTGAAAAATACTCGTCGTTCGGATAGTCGTCCTTATGGAGGGTTTCCTGGAACAATTCTCGCTCCAGAACCACTCTATAATTTGATTACCGAGATCGAGTCGAGAGAATGAAAACAGATTCACAAAGTATTTCTCACTCCACGTGGAGAACTCCTCAATCAAGAAGTTCTAGAAAAATTTTCCCAGCGAGAAGAAAAAGATTTGATTATAATTTGTGGACATTATGAAGGAATTGATCAGCGAATCATTGAATTATTTAACATAGAAGAAATTTCTATAGGAGAATATGTACTCTCTTCATGAGAACTTTCATCGCTCGTATTTATCGACGGAATGGTTCGTCTCATTCCAGGAGTTATCAGTAGAGAATCACTCGTAGAAGAATCGTATAGTAAAGCTTTGAATGGAAGAAAGGAATATCCCCACTATACTCGTCCAGAAGTATTCCAGTGACTTCAAGTTCCAAAAGAACTTATTTCTGGAAATCACAAAAAGATCGAGGAATGGAAAAATAAACACACAAAAATCTAACGAAAAGAGAAAAAAATTTGCATTTCCCCAGTTTTCTATATACTACCGATACTTCTCCTTCAAAAAGAGATATATCGCGGAGTAGAGCAGTGGTAGCTCGCAAGGCTCATAACCTTGAGGTCGTACGTTCGATTCGTACCTCCGCAACCAAAAGAAAACAAACAAGAAAAGCCCTCGAAAGAGGGCTTTTCTTTTCGGTTTCAAATCACTATCCAGATATAATAATTCAAAATTAGAAACAATAGAAACGCCTTTTTGTAAAAACATTTTACAATTGAATCACAATGACTATATTAAGAAAGTTTACATATCATATATATTCTGTATGGATACACTCGGGTCAATGGTTTGATGAATAGTTTTATTCGGAACAGTGGGGACAGTTTCGGCTGGGCCAAATATCCCTCCAGAAGAATTGATACAATGAAATACTTCAAAAACCTCTAGTGTGGTAATGGTACAGCGATATATCCCCAATATTCCAAATGCTGTGGAGACAATTCTTACAGGACCGTCGCTCTCATTAGATCTTCCTCGAATAGATGATTTTTTAAAGGGCTCATCAGAAAATGCAGAAAAACGATTTATGCGAATGGGGATTACTCCTGAAGGTATGCTAAATGTAAAAAACACACCTTCAACAAATACGAGTAATACATATGAAAATACTTCATCATCAGTCGTAAATGATTTCAAACTTGCAATAAATACTTTTCTTTCTATGCCTGTAGGAAATGGGAAATTATCAGTCGTAAGGAATGGTCTCAATTTCCAACTTCCTCTTAGTAATGGATGAAATACTAAAGATACTAATGGGCAAAATATTGTACGATATGATAGCAAACAGTTCTATATGCAACTAACGCCCCATGGTCTCAGTGCGGGAGCTACTTTTAGTGATGGATGAATACTTAAATTTCAAACAGGAACATGATATACTGGTATGGATTATAGCATTCGATTCTAGAAACGTTAAAAACCTCCGTGAAATACGGAGGTTTTTAATACTAGACTTGTCCCGAAACAAAAAATGAATATACTACAAAGGTCACATTGTAGTATATTTCTATTTGTCTCATGTTTTCTTGTATGGATCTCAATCGTGCTCTTAAGAACAATCGTATTTTTCGTGCCCTCACAGGAATATCCCCTGAAGAATTTCAATCGCTTTTACCTGTCTTTACTCAATTTGTCATAGAAGTAGCTCTTTCCAAACAAAACCGTAAGCGTGGATATGGAGGAGGAAGACAGGGGAATATCAGAAACCCAGAAAAGAAACTTTTTTTC
>MNYO01000048.1 GCA_001873165.1 Candidatus Gracilibacteria bacterium CG2_30_37_12 | reverse complement strand
TTACAAACCAGTTCGTTGTTCGCCAAGTCTTATCTGTTGCTTTTATATTTACTAACCAATAAGCAAGAGTTCCATATAAAGCAATATTCGCTATATTATCACTCAGCCAAGATGTTGCTGTATTTAAGTAATGTACTCACTCTACATCACCATTCTCGGCCGCTTTAATTGCATCAGCTCAGATTTGCTTTGCAGCTGCTGCATCTTCTGGAGTGGTTGCTTTTTTGGCAAGTAGTTCTGCTTTATCCACTACCTCTGCCGCTCGCTCTTTGATATCGAAAGCATATTCTCGTACTTGCTTCATAGTCCAAGTAACATAGTTTGGTTCTTGTTTGATTTTCTCGATAATATTTCCAAATCCTCCACCTCCCCCTTCTGTCTTCGTAAGCGCCTTAATGTATTTCTCAAGAGCTGCTTTTTTTTGTGCAAATTCTGGATTGATTTTATCTCCCAATACTTTACTGATACTTTCAGTCACCTTTCTTTCTTTGACGAATGACTCTATATCGGAATAGGTGAGCTTATCAAATTTTGCAAGCATATCCTTACTTTCCTGAATATTATCCGCTGCAAATCCTGCGGCGGTTGTAAGGAAAGTTGTATAGTTTGTATCCGAACTTGGTATATCTTTCGCTTCTGGGGCATGTTTTGCTCATTCAGAAGGTTTTGATGTATCTGCTTTTGTTCCTGCATCTTTTTTATCTTTTGATTTAGTACCAAAATCGAGATCGAGTCGCCCAGCACTTGCTTCACTCATAATACCGATACCGAAAATAGCGCCCATAGTTTTCCAGAAACCCCCTTTCCAAATCGCCGCAATAAGTCCTCCAATAACTGCCAAGCTTCCCCATGCACCTCACTCTTTTGTAGCCGTAGCGAAGATATCACCCAGTACTTTTATACCACCACCCGCACCAGCTGCTGCAATCTTCCCAATAGCACCACCTACTTTTCCGATTCACTCGCCCACTACAGATGATGGTTGATCTCCTGATTGCAAAGATAATGATGGATTCATAGCTTGTGCTACTTTTTGGATCTGACCGAGATCTTTTACATGTTCAATCGCTGGAAGCATCGCATTAAAATCTGTGAATCCTTCACGAGAAGCGAGCAATGTTTCTTCTGCATGAGAAAGCTTATGTCCAGCGCTTTGTTTTAGATTCTGAAGGTGTTCAAAATACTTACTTGGATCTTTTACATCGTTTGGATTCATTACGGATCCATCCTCACTTCGAACAGCATTACTATAATCGATAAAACTTTTCGCACGATACAACATTCCTATTCTTAGCATATCAGGATTCAGAGCACCATCTTTCAAAAGAGTATTGAGCTTCAGACGGAGGAGAATATTATTTTCTAGAAGCTTCGGATCTGTATGAGTCCGATCTATAGGATTCACTTCCACTTCATTATTGGATTTTAACACTATTCGCTGATTATGTTTTTCAAATTGCTCCAGCATAAGAGATCCGGCATATCCCCGAAGGAGTGTTTCGTGTTGTGGAGCCATTCTCAAAAGTCTTTCTGTCGAGAGAAGAGAAATCTCGATCTTTTCTGGAGCAAGATCTTCGAGCGATTTTTGAATTTCAGCTTTCCGAGCTTCTATATCATTTTTGAGTTCGCCGACTTTTCCAGCTGTTTTTTTTGAAATAACTTCATGAAGAATCTTACGTTTTTCATCAATTTTCTGAGTCTCTAATTTTTGAACGAGATCAATATATTCGTTATTCGTGAATTGAATAGAACCATCGAAAGATAAATCCGCTTCTGTGATATCTCATTGCCCAATCTGACGAAGAGATAATGCTAGTTCTTTATTATCACGAAACTGAAATCCTTGAATATTATTACTAGTAATAGTCTTTTGAAGAATTTCTGAAGATCTTTCTGTTCGTATTTCTGCCATAAAAGTATATTTATTGAAGTAATTTCCTTCATCTTATCGTATTTTGGATAAAAAAGCAAAAAATCGAGCAATCTTTTTTGTAATTTCTCAGATGATACATATAATCAAATTATTATCTTCTCATAATACCTGTATGCATACTTTATTACCCATCAAGAATACAAATAGAAAACCTCGTATGGAAGCTTATTTCAGTGAATTAAAGCAAGAGAAAAAACTTTCTCCCCAACAAATTATTATAAAATATCAACTTATGAGAATCTGAGATGATACACTGAATATAACCAATGAGATTGATACCATAGCTTATAACTTATAATGACATGCACTATATTTTCGACACTAGCTTCATCCTCTCTCTTGTTATGATAGATGATGTGAATCATAAGGAGGCTGTGAAAATTTTCTCATCTATTCCAGAAAACACCATATTCCATATCAATGAGATTACCTATATAGAACTTCTCACTGTTATAACATACAAGCTCTGATTTTCTTCTACAAAAACCACAAAAGAGATGATAATGGACTTATGAACGATATTCCTCAATAGTGGAAATATGGAATATATTAAATTTTTCGAATTTATCGGTAAGAAAATTTCAGTTGTTGATACTTCCATCGTATATGATGCCATGAGGTATGATCTTTCTATACTCACATTCGATAAAGAGATACTTCAGTTAGCAAATAAACTCCAGTAAAACATAGGACATCTCATAAAAATCACATACCTTTTTTGAAAGTATGTGATTTTTCTGAGATTCTCAACGGAGACATTATCATCTTATGAAGTATTTCTTTATTACTTATTATTAATCACAACAACTTCCTGATATATCTTATCGAGTTGTTCTTGAGTTTGTGCCTGAAGATCTTCTCTCCTATATGCACTTTTCAGAGCGAGAATATTATTTATAGTGTTATTTTTTCTATCTTCGGGTGTTTCTGGAGTAGTATTTAATTGCTTCTGAAGTTCTGTTCTTCCCTTCTCTAGTTCGGGTAGATTATAGGTTTTCATCGCATCGATAGATCGATCTTTCAAGACTCCTGAGTAGTCTGTATTAAAAAGTGTTACGCCTGTATTCTTGTATGTATTGAGAATATTGATACTTGCTATAATCACTGCTTTTTCTTGTTCTGCAGTTCTTGGTGGAGTAATTGCTTCCAGTTTATCATTGGCAACATAGTATGTCAGAAGTTTCATCGCATCGATGAGTTTCTGATTTGTATCAATCTGTTCTCGTAACTTCTGACGATCCGTTCTCGTATCGGGAGCAGAACTCGGTTGAGGTTCTATAATAGCAGGTGGAACCTGTGTTGTTGAAGTTTGATCTGGTGCTGTTGCTGGTGTTGCTGGTTTATCTGCAACCATCCCCTCCAAACTTTCCATAGTTTTTGGTCCAAACCATCCATCTGGTTTTCCATCTACAGTAAATTTTGTAATAACAGTATTGATTCGATCTTTAAATCCATCTAGCGCTTTTTCATTATAATTTTTCTGGTGCTTAATGGCTTCTTTTTTAGCTAGAGGCTGTACTGGATTTTCTTGTACTCCTTCTTTTGGAATTTCAACAGGAGTCGTTCCAAGAGATATTACATGAGCAATATTAGACTCTGAAGCTGGTATGAGTACCGGATTAGATTCACTATCTTGATTGAGTGTATAATATGTATATACACCACCCGCAAGAGCCACAGCAACAACAGATCCATATGTTACCTTTGGATGTTCTGCAAGCCAAGTACGGAGAGATGAAGGAGTAGTGTCTGGTAATATTATTATCCTTGTGGGTCCTACAAAATCTTTATCACCAGGAACTGGTACATTTTCTGTATGTAATTTCTTTCGTCATTCTCAGACCCAAGCTTGTTGATTATCTGACCATCCAAACTCTCCTTGTCATGGTACAATATACCTATCACTTAGGGATTCTGGACGATCTATACCGATAGTTTTTGCCTTAGGATTATATCACAATCTCAATATTCCATCATTTCAGGTTGCTTTTTCAGTCATTACCCGTGCTTGTTCTTGTGTTCAGATAACTGGTTGTGTTACTCACTCTTTTGATTGAATTGCCTGGATTTTTTCTTTCACTTCAGAAAGAGTATAGAGATTATTATCACCTACCCTTTTAATCCTATATTGTTTATCGCTTTTTCCAGTATTTTTATACTTCACTACTGTGATATGAGGAAGTCAAAGCCTCTCAAGAGTCACATAAGTAAGTTTATCTGGACGAACTTGCATTTCTCCAAAACTCTGTCGACTCAGTACAGTATTTACATCTGATGAGGCGGTCAATCTTTTCTGAGAAAGTTCTGTATGAGGAGTTTCTGGTATTGTGTATTGTGGAATATGTTTATCTCTCAGAAACTCTTGTACTTCTTTTGGCTTCTTGAATATATGAATTCTCTCGGTTGAATGGGTCAGAGTATATAATGACGCTCCTTTCTTTTGTGATTGTTTTACATTCCATCCTGCGAAACCGATATCGGTCAAATCATATCCGTCTTTCTGAAAAGTTCTTATATCAGATCCATTTAATTTTGATTGAATAAATCCATTGGCGTCTCCCATAAATTTCTGAGGTTCCTTTCCGGCATATCCATATTCGAGAATCTGTCGTGCTTGTGACTGTGTAAACTTCCCCTCTTTTACAAGTATGGTATATTTTTCAAGAAGCTCATTTTGTGTCCAGTTCCCGTGTCCAGATTTACCAGTATCATGTGCTTTTTCAAGAGCGGTACTTTGTTCTGGAGTGAGCTTTTCTACTTTGATAAGTTGAATTACTTCTGTTGATCGAGTGCTTGGATCGAGTTTCGCATTTCGTTTTACCATTGTGGCATATTGATCTGGAGTCATAGTGGCTTTGAGATTTTTTGGTACATTCATACCATTACGAATTTCTCCAGCCCTATATTCTCTATCCTCCCATTTCTTCGTAAGTTTTGGGAAATGTGCTTCCATTCCTTTCATACCCACACGAAATGCGAGTGCCTGATAGACACTATGCCAATCCCATTCTATCTTTCCTGTTTCTACCAAGTGCATTGCCTGCATAACTGTCACATCTCAGGCAGTGAAACTCAATAATTTCCCCGCATTTTTGAAGGTAAATCCTTGAGCCTCAGCGATTCATTTTGGAAGCATTTTTACTGTTACAAATTTTTCCATTCCACCAAAAGCCGTAAACATAGCAGTATTTTGGATCAATTTACCAAGGAAATTATCGAATCCATCTTTTTCTCCTTCTGCACGAGCAAAATGACGAATAAGTGCATCGGCCGTAGTAAACTTCAGTGCGTTATTTGCTACCTCTGCAGCACCACGAACTCGACCACCTACTGATATGATCTTTGATCAATATTTTAAATTTGTTGCATCTGCTCCGATTTCTAGACTCGCTGCTGTTCCTCGCCATGCGGTTGCTTTTGCGGTTGCTATACCTGCACGAAGCTTCTTTCCTTCTTGGGTAAGTTTTGCAACACGTGCCATATTGGCGGATTGTGCGAAACGAGCTCCGACACCAAGCGATCAAAGAAGTGGTCCCACTCCTGCGGTTACCGCAAAGGATGCTATCATAATAGCAACCTCCTTGGTCATCTTCGCATTCTCATCGGTGAAATTCAACATCCCATTCAATCCACGCATATCATTATAAACATCTGCCATAGTCCCCAATCATTCTGATCCATTCTGTGCGATAAAAGCATCGAAACATTTCATATAAGCGATTTCTTGTGCCATAGTTTGAATCGCACTATTTCCTGCCTGGAAAAGACGAATCTTTTGTGGAGATCCATCAGGAAGTATATTCATTGCTGCATTGATTTGTGTTTGTGCTTGAACAGTACTTGTTGGCATAGTTGCTTGAAGATTTTTTTCAAGAAAATTTTTAAGTTTTGTTTGCTGTAGAGTAAGTCCTGTTTCTGCCAATTTTTCATGCATCTCAGAAGTCCCCAAAGTACTTGCCTCGCTTGTTGCACCGAGAGCACGAAGAGCATTCATACATCCTTGTGAATCACCTACAATTGCAGATACATCGATATTGTATTCTGCCAATATAGGACGAATTTTATCTTTCGCACCATTGAGATTTCCTGCGTCGAGAAGTGCATATGTCTGACGTAAAATAGCTTTGTATTCTTTGTCTGGATGGTGTTGTTCAAACGCCACCAAAACACGACCAAGTTGACTGATTGATTTTACTTGTTCTCAAGATAGTTTTACTTTTTCTAGATTAGATTCAGAAAAGAAATCGTTTGTGAGTTTCGCATCGTTCAAGAGACGACCGAGAAATACACGAGTGGTTTGATTTACAGGTAATACTCCAAGTTTCCCACCCAATGTCGATAAAACAATCATATCTCCTATGGCACTGGGAGTCGGATTGGACTTCAAGTTTTGTATAACCCGATCTATGATTTGCATTGTCTGATCGGTATTATCTATATAACCCAACTTAGAAGATGGATTTTTCTGAATAGCAGTAAGTTCTGCGAGCATCGTTGCTCGAGCCTCAAATCGGCGAGGCGATTCATTTTGAAACTTTGCCAATTCAGGAAATTTCTTGACAATCTCTTGTCTGACTGGATCAGTTTGTAGTGCTCCACTTGGATTTTCTAGCATATATATTTTTATTAAAAATGTAAAATAACATATCTACTGTACCCTATTTTTTACCTAAACACAAAAGTCGAGCATCTTTTGTGTTCGACTTTTCTATAAAATATATTCTTATATAAATTAAGCAGTTACTGGAACAGAGGCAAATGCAATCTTATCTGAAAACTTCGTTTTATCTGTATTTCCATTCAGAAGTGCGATTATGAGTTCCGACATTTCAGATTTACTCACGGGCGTTGGATCACCAGAACCCCACTTTTCACTCTTTCCAGCGAGTTCAAAATGATCATCTTTGATTATAATGGCTGTAATTTTTGCATCCGTAATATTCATTCCAAATTTTGTAAACGGTTTCACTACAAGAGAGAACTTTTTTTCTCCTATATGAATCTCTCATTTTGTAGTGTCAAAACTGATAACTCCTGTTGGATATTCAACCAAGAGTTCCTTCCCACGAGCAATACTTGCTATATCCCATCCGGGAAGTGGTACTGGAAATACCGTAGTACGATTAATAGCATCTCTAATTATTGTATCTCGTCTTGCGATGCAATCCGCTTTCTCTATCTGTTTTTCTCATTCGCTTTTTACAGTTTTTGCTTCATCCTCCGCTTTTTTTCCATCAGCAATTTTAGCTGTTCGTTGCTGGAACCATTCAGATGTACGTCCTGTTTGAGCAAGAATCTTATGACGCTGAAAAGAAAGTGTTTCAAAATTGACTCAATTTCCTAATCATTGAGCATAAGCTCGTGCTTTGTCGTTAACAAGAATGCTTGCATATAAAGCAAGTACTGTCATGATTTTTTCTTTATTCGGATTTTTAGCCAATATAACTTCTGCTTGTGTTATGTATAACGCTTTCCCATTTTCCATTTCTATAAAACTCTTAACATTAAGACTCTTCAGTGACTTAATTACAGTAGCATTAATAATAATCCCATCATAAAGATCTTTATAGGGTTGTACTTCTACTTTTGCCACTCTTGTCTTTTCTTTCTTGGCTTGTTCTGTTGCAACTTTTTGTGCATCTGCTGCAGCAGTTGCTTGTGTTTTTGCATCTGTTGTTGTTTTTTGAAGACTGTTAAGTTTCTCATATAATCCCTTGAAATCATCTTTCAGATCATCTGCTTTGATTTCTGGTACTACATAGGAGGTTTCTTTTCCAGTCTCATCCTTCTTTCCGACTATTTTCCGACTATTGAAAATATCTGTCCAGAAAGTCTTAGTATCCATATCAATCCCCTCTTGTTTGGTGAATTCAAAAAATGGACTTAATTTCTTGCGATCGATTTTTGAAAAATCTTGTCCTTCTAATATCTTAATTTCTCCAGATTTTTTCCCTGGTTTCTTTTGTTCTTTTCATTGATCATCTGTAGAAACGATTTCTCCAAACTGACGGAGCACCATAAGAGATTTGCGTTGTCTCAATTCTTCTCCCATTCCAGCAAGAGCTTCTTTTTTACTCGAATACCCGAGAAACAGAGCAAGAAAATTTCCAAATACCGATTCTAGCAACCATTTCAATACACCTTGCACCCAATTCGGTGCAACAGAGAGGAAATTCATACCCTTCTCTTTCAGTGTCTGCAGAGAAATAATTTGTCCGTCAATATTGAGCACTTTTTCGTGCAATTGTTTCATAAATTCTGCTTTATCTTCCGCCGTCATCGCTATAATATCATGGCGAATATTACCAGATCCATCATATTTCGACATCTCCTTTGGATTATCGAGAAATCCTGCAAGTCCTACGGGCGCAGGAGTTTTTTCGAGAAGAGTTACAAGTGGAGTAGTTGCGGTATCTACCATACCTTGAAGTTTTTTCACTATACCACTCATGGTATCATTGGCTTTTTTTTCAATCTCTGGAGCATTTTTCTCTGTTGGTGTAGTTTTCTCGGGAGCGCTATCACTTGTGAGTCTCGATAAAATACTGGTCACATCCGTGAGATCTTTTGTCATTTCAGTGAGAAGTATACTGAGCGCATCACCCACAAGAAGTTTATTAAGTGTGGCAGTTACGAGATTATCTCGTTCAGAAGTACTCAGATTTGAGAACTTTTCAAATCTCTTGAGGATATAATCCTTAAGTAATTGTACATTTGCACTAGAAAGCATCTCTGATTTCGTTCCTTCAAATACCTGATCAAAAGAAGACTTGGTAGATTCAGGAGCCTTTTCTGAATGCGGAGGCGTACATTCAGAAAGGAGTGAGTCAAGTCTATCTCTCGTATCAGTCTTTACGGCTGAAAGTTCTTGCGCGAATAATTTTCGAAGTGCATTTATATCGTCAGGAGAAAGACATCCGAGTTCTGTTCTGAGTTCAGAAAGTTCTTGTGCAGTAAAATCTTTGTCTTCTATTTTTGATTGTATCTTATTTTTGATACTATCTAAATTTGATGAAGTTCTTAGTGCTGTTTCTGTCATATAATGAATACTTTTAAAAATAAGATTGTCTCTACTTTAACATATTTCCCATTCGAAAGCAAAAAATCCACCATTTTCCAAAATGGTGGATTTTTGCGAGAAAAGATATCTTCTTTTTTCTAATTTGGCATACCTTTTACTGAAAGTCCATTGTCAGTCCTATGAATTTGAGATGTATTATCAGGAATTACCAGTACATATCTCTTGCTTCATAATAGGCTTTTTGTGCTATTGGATCCTGAAGGAAACGAATTTGCCCAAGGACATCATCTTTTAGTGATATTTGTTTATTCTTGCCCAATTCTTTATAAAACTCTGTGATTATTTCCTTGACTCTATCTTGTACGGATTGTGGTTTAGCTTGAACTAACAGTTCACTTAATTTTTCACTCATATATGTTTTTATTAAAAATGTAAAATAACAAATCTAATGTATCCTATTTTCCATTGAAATGTAAAAAATCGAGCACCAATAGTACTCGATTTTTTACTGATAAGAAAAATCCATTATCTTTTCTCTACATTTCGGAGTCCAAAAAATACAAAAAGAAAAGCAATGAGGAAGAAAATACTCGCAACGATATAAGGGGCTCCATTCCAGATCAAGTAGAAATATCCTGCAAGAAATGGTCAGACGATATTTCCGAGACTCAACATAGAAGCATTGGTTCCGAGTGCTTTCCCAACCTCTTTTCCTGCATAATGTGCATGGAGTGAGCCAATCGCAGGATTGATACTTCCCTGTCCAAGCGGGAAAAGTGCAATGACAAAAATTCCAAGAAAAAATGGATTTACTGCAAACAATGAAAAAGAGAGAATGAGCGCACTAAATCAAAAAAGTATCATCCCTCTTTCATCGAGAATTTTACGAACATATTTTATTAAAAAACCTTGATAGATTATCGCAATAATTCCTATAAATCCGAACAAGTATCAAATCTCCTTTTCATGGAAAGAAAAACGATCCGCAAGTAAAAGAGGGAAAGTTGTTTGCATTGCTGAAAATCCAATTGAGAGCAGAAAAGTTAAAGTAAAAAGTATATAAATCTGTTTCTTATGATGATGAAAATCCATAGGAGAAACAGATTCTTCACTTACCTCCAGATGTTTATTTTTTATATCTGGTAGGAAGAATGCGATAATAAGAAAATTGAGAAATATGATTACCGCGGCAGCAAGTCCAAGAATCAAATGGGATCCATTTCCAAATAGTCCGCCAAGTACTGGACCGATAGTGAAACCGATTCCGAACATCGCACCAGTCATCCCGAGATTTTTCGTCCGATCTCCTGGGGTAGATATATCAGAAATATATGCCTGCCCTATCGCCATACCAGCACCTCCGAGTCCCGAGAGAAATCGTGCAAACATAAAAAACCAAATATTTCCCGCAAAAGCGAAGAATATATATCCAATCATATTAAGAAAAGAGGTCATCATGAGGATGTGTTTACGACCATACATATCGGAAAGTCGTCCAAAAACTATTCCCCCGAGAAACATCCCGATGGAAAATGTCGCAAAAGTAATCCCTACCCAATGCTCTCCGAGTCCGAATCCTCGTATAATAAATGGCAATGATGGGATAATAAGTCCAAACCCGATAATATCTAGAAGGATCGTTAGGAGAATAATAGGAAGAGAAAATTTTTTCGATGACATTTGAGAAAAATAGTAACTATGAATAATAGCGGAGTATAGAGAAAAAAATAGAAAATACCACTCAAAAAGAATAGAAAACTTTATTTTGTATTTTTCGGTTTTTTTCATAGTATGAAAAAAAATATTATACTGTTCTCAAGAAAAAATAAATATATATTTATTTTTTCCGATATTGTAAATGTTTCATAAAGTAAAATATCCCTTTTTATACAAAACTCGTGTTTATAGAAGTTATACCTTTTGGTGGATCCATCGATGATAAATGACTCACATATTATGCGAGAGAAGAACTTATAAATTGCATCCATATTGGGTGTCTCGTGGAAGTTCCTTTTCGTAATGCTGTGGATTATGCCATCGTAACCAATCTCTCAAGTTCTCAAATTCCCGAAAATCCCAAATCTATCGTACGAGTTATTACCAGTATTCCCTTACTCGCACCGTATCAAATACAAACTCTGTTTGAGTGTGCATCTTATTATTTTGTTCACGCTCACCAAATTCTCTCGCTTTTTCTCTCAAAAACCTTGGTCCGATATTTGGAGAAAAAAGATTTTATCGCGTTGAATAATTCATATATTTGACCCGAGAAAAAGCTCCAAATAGGAAATAAAAATCCTATTCAGTTTTATCACCATACAAGCGACGTTCCATTTTTTGAGATTATACAAAAACATATCAAAGGAAACTTTATTACAAAATGAAATAATAACTCGCTCAAAACTTATCTTCCAGAAATGTGAAAGAACGATGAGATTTGTATGAAAATTGCGCACCGAAATGAACCGTACGACCTGTACGGAGAATGAGGAGCACAGGATTTGAATGCAAATATTGAAGTTATTCCACGTTTTATCATTATATTTCCTGATGATTTCGCTATTAATGCGTATATAAAGAGCTTTCCTGTAGATGAAAATATACTCGTCATCCCAGATGCATTGACCGAAACCAAAAAACATAAGGCGTACTTTTCGGTCTACAATGGAGAAAAAAATATAATTATTTGAACCAGACGCATTCTTTACTATAATCTGTCTCACTATGAAAATATCCTCTACATAGAAGATGCTCTTCATAAGACTGCGATGCGATTTAATCACATCTACAAACACTTAGAAATCCTCAGGAAAATGTCTTCATTCAGTGATTTTAATATAACGATACTTTCCACACTTCCCAGTATCGAAAGTATGTACTTTCTCCATACTGGAACATATATACGAACAGAAAAATAATATATTGTCCTTCCGATCAAAATAAAGGAAGCTCTTCATGAAATGGTAATTTCAATAGAGTTTAGAATAAAAAAACTCCACCCAATATATTCAATTATTCATTTAGAAAATGCAAAAAAAACTCATTCATCTCATAAATTTTTTGATCATACAATTTTCCCATATCGATCGGGTTCGTATGGTATTTTTCGGTTTTATTTTATTTGCCATCCTCATCATCTGGACAACATTTAAATATACCGTTTTAGAATATACTTACTACAAAAGTCTGGCAGACAAACAACAAGTCGTGACCGTAAAAAATCCTGTTTCACGCGGGACTATCTCTTCTAATAATGAGCCTGCAGGAGTTTTTGCCACGAGTACTGATCTCTCTGATCTCGCAATCGATCCGAAAGAAATAGGATCCAAAGAGAAGTTGGAGGTATTTTTAGCAGATCTCATCTATGAAGAACTCTGTTCCAAACTTCCAGAAGAACATTGTATGGATAATATTCTTGATTATCTGAAGCAAGATGAGGAAGGAGATTTGATTATGAATGATATTGTCATAAAAAATAAAATACGCGAAGAAATTCACCAGAAAATTGCCAAGGAATTTATCGATTCTGTCATCGTAAAAGAAAACCTGAGCAAAAAAGAAATCAGTGAACTTGAACCACTTACTACTGGAACAGATAGCTCTTTTAGTATTATCAATAATAGTCTCTATGTTGATCCAACCAAGATAGAAAATAAAGATGAGATGACCACAAAACTCATGGGAATATTGGCACTTTCCAAAAATGAGCTCGATTTTAAACTTTCCAATCGTACCACTCGGTATATCAAAATCATCCGAAAAATGGGTCTTTCTACTCGTGATATGATCGATAATCGCATCCAAGCGGAAAAGATAAACATCGCTCAGGGTCGTATGCTCGATTCTGAAAGTATTTATCATTTTTTCATACTCGAAGCCAATCCGACCAGATTCTATCCCGAGAAAAATATGGGTGGTCAGATTGTCGGTTTCGTGGATAACGCCAATGAAGGGAAATACGGAATAGAAGGATATTTCAACGAGGAACTCAAAGGAAAAGAGGGGGCACGTATTGCCAAAAAAGATATCTCTGGACGAACTATTGGATCATTTGACCTTGGAGAGAAAAAGATGGTCAATGGAACCGATATCAAACTTACTATCGATAGAAATATTCAAAAAGAAGTCACCAAAATACTTGCCGATGGGGTAAAAGAATTCCGTGCTAATAAAGGCTCTGTTGTTATTATGGATCCAAAAACGGGGGCAATTATCGCTATGGTCACCTATCCAGATTTCGACCCCAATAATTTTGGAGAAGTCTATGAAATAGAGAAAGTAAGTTATGCGAAATACCCCATCCCCTCTTTTGATCTCCTCGGAGTACCACTCTTCATAGAAGACTCAGAAAAATGATCTCCTACTATGGTAGCAAAGAAAAAGATTTCTCTCCGTGCAGCCACAGAGGCGGAGATTGATAACAGGGCTATTCCAAAATATAAGTACAAAAATATGTTCGGACCAGGAACGTATGAAGCCGATCCAGTAAGTGCACTCTATGAACCAGGTTCTGTGTTCAAGGCAGTCACAGTTGCAATTGCCATCGATACGGGCGATATAAAACCATCTGATACGTATACCGATAAAGGATATGCGGAAATCGACCAATACAAAATCAAAAACGTTTCCAATGAATGTATCGGTCTTCATACCTATGCACATGCTCTCGACTGGAGCTGTAATGTCGGGATGATCGATATCGTACAAAAAATAGGGAAATCTCTTTTTTATAAATATATCAATGACTTCGGTTTTGGACAAAAATCCAATATCACCCTCGAGGGAGAAACTTTTAGGAAGATAGATCCCTATGAAAAATGGTCTCGTGCAAAACTCTTTACCATGGCATTTGGACAAGGTATTACAGCAACTGTTCTCCAAATGGCAACAGCTTATTCTACCCTAGCAAATGGGGGAATTTATATGCAACCATACATCGTCGATAGTCTCACTCTCGCAGATGGAACCGTGGTGAAAAATACCCCAAACCCTCTTCGTCGTGTTATTAAAGAAGATACTTCCAAAAAGATTATCGCCATGCTTACCGAGGGAGCAAAAATAGGGTTCGCGAAGAAATGATGAGTAGACGGATATGATGTTGCCGGAAAAACAGGAACTTCCCAGATTGCGGCAAAAGGAGCCTACGAAATCGGAGAAGCCGGACATACAATTACTTCTTACGGAGGATTTGCTCCAGCATCTAACCCAAAGTTTGTTATGATCGTCAAAATAGAACGACCTCGTACCGCACAATATTCAGAAACGACCTCTTCAGCAGTATTTTCCAAGATCGCAAAATATCTTTTTAATTATTATGGAATCCCGAGTAATACGAAATAATAATATACAGCGATTTTTTAATCTATCAATACGTCACTAAAATCATCGACGATTCCATCTGAATAATATGTATGAATTGCATTGCGAGTTGCGAGTAATCCTAAGACACTCGCCTGTTTACGGCGAGAAGATACTTGAAATCCAATCATTTCTCGGATAGTTTCTATATTCATTGTTAGAATCTCACTCATATTCATACCGAGAATGGATTCTCCAAATATACTCGTGCAGGCGGTTGTTATAATTGCCGTATTCCCATCAAAAGAAAAATCAAGAATCGTACCAGTATTATCCAGTCTTAAATATACTGTCAGAGCGTCACCACAATTCCGATTCTCTTCAAAATGTTTAATAGTCGCATTTGCCAAAATCCCCTTATTTGGGGGATTTTTTGCATATTCGAGAAATATTTCTGAGTATATTTGTTGCGACATAATTATAGGGTTTATTTTAGTGAAAAAGAATAAGGAGTAAAGGTATGTCATCCCGAGCGAAGTCGAGGAATCTCTTTTGGTCGCGACATTTGAAACGAAGTTTTCCAAACTCTGGAACATTTACACTCTGTAATTTCTTTAAGAACAACGTCATAATATTGATATAAAGCGATTTCTCGACTTCGCTCGAAATGACAATGTCGTCATTCTTTCTTTATTTCACTACCTCACACTAGATAATATCTCCTTAAAAACTTCAAAAAAACGGTCAATGTCTTCATGGGTATTATAGAGAAATAAACTCATTCGAATACTTCCAGAAATTCACTGACTCTGCATAAGTGGTTCAGCACAGTGATGTCCCGCTCTCACGCAAATTTCTCTGTCAGCGAAAGCATCTGCGAGATCAGAAATGTGTATTTTCTCGGTCACGAAACTAAATACTCCTATTCTCCCCTCTTCTTTTTCTGATCCAATCAATCGTACTTCTGGAAACTGTTTTTTGAATTCTTGCCATTTTTTCAATGTATACGAAGCAAGATCTTTTTCGATTCGTTCGATTTCCTTATATCCGCCAATAGATTCCATAAATTCAATGGCTCGAAGCAAGCTTCCTGCTCCGATAATATGAGGAGTTCCTGGTTCAAATCTGGATGGCAACCCTGCGGGGGCAAAACTATCCTCTCGAACCCAATTGATTGCTCCACCTCCACCGATGGATGGAGTAAGTTTTTTCAGAAGTGACTTCTTTCCATACATAATCCCTATTCCTGTGTCGGACATAAGTTTATGTCCAGTAAATACCATGTAATCAATATCGAGAGTTTGTACATCCACTTGAAAATGTGGAACTCATTGACTTCCATCGACTATAAATAAACTGTCTGGATTTTTTGAACGAATCACATCTCGAACTCGTATGAGGTCGAAAACCGCTCCCGTAACATTCGATGCAGCAGTCAATGAAACCACTCGAACATTTGAAGTAAGTTTCGCTTCAAGATCTGCAAAATCCAACTGAAAATCTACATCAAGATCCACAAACTCCACTTCGATTCCCGTTGTATTTTTGGCAATCAACCATGGAACTGTATTCGCATGATGCTCTGCACGAGAGAGGAGAACTTTATCTCACTTCTTTAAATCGAGAGAAGCAATGAGGGAGGTTACGAGGATATTTATGGCGGAAGTGGCATTATAACTGTATGAAATCTCGGAAGTTTCACGAGCATTGATAAGTCAAATAACTGCTTCCTTTGAGCCATGATAGAGAACTTCGGAGGCTTCTGAAAGATTATACGCACCACGGTGAATATTCGCATATTCTTGTTCCATATGATGTTTCATCCCTTCTATCACCACACTCGGTTTCTGAGCCGTCGAAGCATTATCCAAATACACGAGATCTGGATAATAAGTAAAAATGGGGAAATGGGAACGGAGAGACATAGGGTATGTAAATTATAAATTAGTTAATTATTGCCAAGTCATGCAGCAGTACGTTCTGCAATTGCTTTTTTTAATTCTACAGAAACATCAAATCTGATTGCTATTTCTCGATTTACTTTTTCTTCCCAAGGAGTAAATGTATTCGTATTATCTACGTCAAACTGTTCCAAAGTTTCTGCATATGCTTCCCGGCAAGCAGGAGTAGATGATCCGTATCGACGAGTCATATAAAATATAATAAGAAAAATAAAAATACTGTCATTGTGAGAATATTTGATTACAATATTTTTTGGAATCACGAAACTTTATTCGGATATTCGTGGCCCCTAAAGGACTGCCTTCGGGAGAATCTTCCGCTTATGAAAAAAGTTTTAGAAAATTTTCAATTTCTCAGTTCTTTATAATCGGTAGATTTTCCCACGAAGGGTAATCCTTTAGGGCCAGACATTTTTCGAAAAATCTAAGTGAACAAGAGATTCTCATTACCCGAAAAATTCTGGAATGACAAATTATTATTTCAGGAATACATTTCGAAATTTCTTTTTTCCCATCTGAATAAGTATTCCCTTTTCGGATGAAAGAGAAATCATCATCTTGCTATCCGAAACAACTTCATTGTTCACCCGAATACTTCCACCAGAAAGAGCATTTTTTACATCCCCCGTTGTTGCACAGAGCTTGATTTCTTTGAGAAGATTTCCAAGGTCGATTTCTTTTGTATCCAAATAGGCTTTTTCAATTTCTTCTTCGCTCGGTACTATTCCATCCGTCAGAACTTTCTCAAAATAGACTTTTCCAGCAATCGCCGCTTCTTCTCCATGATAGAGTGAAACGATAATACTCGCTAGATCCATCTTTATATACTTCGGATTTTCATCGGAAAGAAGTCGAGCCTTATAAGGCTCTATTTCTGAGAGCAAGAGTGTCGTACAATGGATAAAGTATAGAAGAATAAGTTCATCTTTTATCTCCATAATCTTCACAAACATATCGTTCGGAGCATCAGAAAGTCCAATGAAGTTCTTATAAGTTTTACTCATCTTTCGACCATCAGTCCCTTCAATCAGATTAAAAGTCATGATCGCTTGTTTCGATTGTCCGTATACTTCCTGAAGTGGACGTCCTGCGAGCAGATTGAAATATTGGTCATTTCCTCCTACTTCCACATCAGCCTTCACTTGTACATTATCCCAACCCTGCATAATCGGATAGAGAAATTCTTGCAACGAAATACGAATCCCCGCCTTAAATCGTTTGGAGAAATTGTCTCGATCGAGCATCTCAGCAACGGAGAAATTCTTGGCAAGTTCTCCGACTGTATTGAAGTTCGTCGTATCCATCCATTCACTATTGTAGTGAACTTCCAACTTTGAGAGATCAAGAATCTTCCCAAATTGTGCGAGATAATTCTCGGCATTTTTGCGAGTCTCTTCTCGTTTCAGCATCGGACGTTCTGCATCTTTGTCGGAGGTATCTCCCACTTGTGCTGTCGAATCTCCGATAATAAGTACAATCTGGTGACCAAGTTCCTGAAAAGCACGAAGTTTCAGAATAGGAACCGCATGTCCGATATGAACCACTGTACCCGTTGGATCGATTCCAAACTTAATTCGGAGTTTCTTATCTGATCGAAGTTGTTCTTCGAGATGTTCTCGGTCAATAATACGAGAAACCCCCTTGGTAAGGAGGTTTTGTATAAGGATATCTTTTTTTTGGGGCATAATGATGATTATATTAATAATTATTGTTTTAATTCATAGACTCAAAATATTGATGTGGGATATATTATCGGAAGAGTTCTTCAAAGTATCTCATGAGATAAAGAAAGAATCCCAGAATACAATTCTTCACTTCTATCTCATAAATAGAGTCATAGAATTTCCCTCTGATGTAATGGAATACTATCATGAATAACTGGATGATCTACTTGTTCATTTTGAATAGATGAATCACGAGTAATATCTCTTGGGAGAAATATTGCTATTTCTCTTGCTCACCGACGAGAAGAATGGGTTTCATATCTAAATTCATCTCCATCAAAAACTGAAATCTCATCATCCGAGGTTAAATAGAAAATTATGTGTGGTTAAAAATACAAGTTGTTCTCTTATCTAAGGCACCCAAGTATCAACTTTTATATTTCTCGCTAAATTTGGCTTGTTTTTGACTAATTTACCCCCTTATCTGCCCTCTGGAAGCGGGGTGAAGTAGTCAAAACAGCCACACACTTTTTGCCATTATGCCAAAATATACAAGCACTTAAAAAATATACGTTTAATATCGCCATAGATGATTTCTGATCTGGATA
>MNYO01000089.1 GCA_001873165.1 Candidatus Gracilibacteria bacterium CG2_30_37_12 | reverse complement strand
AGTTCAGCAGCTTGCTCGGCTCGTTTTGATCCTGTCGTTCATCGCTCAGCAAACTTGTTTGCAATTCTTTCTGCTTGTGCAGTTTTTACTCAGAGACCAGAAACTTTTCAGGCAAGTACCATTCCTCATTTTACAAGAGTAAGTGCTCCGATGATATTCCCCGCCAGTTGCCCTATTGCGTCAGCTTGTTTATTTGCTGGAAGTGCCATAATTTTATCCCATTCCTGTTTCATAGCATTACCAATAGTATCACCCATTCCTGAAAAACCATTTTTTTCCACAAAATCATAAACTTTTCCCATTTGACTAAATACCTGTCCAATCTGAGCATTCATTCTTTCACTATTTGTAGTATCTCATCACATACTTTGATATCAACTCACTATGTATTTTCCCATAAAAACAGTCAAATCTACCACTCCTGTAACCATTCATTTCATAACATTAAATCATCACTTTATCTCACCAACGACTCCGTGCATAAGATTATTGGTACTTTGTGGAAGATTAGTAATAGAATTCTTGATAGTCAATAGTGGATTTGGCTCTCAGAGTTTCTGTCCTGCGCATTGTTCTAAACGGGAACGAATAGCCATATATCGGTCATATCAATTACCTGGGAAAACTATATTTTTACAATCTTTATCAAGTTGTATAATAGCCTCACTCGCAAGTTTTTTCGTACCAGTATGTGCCGATTCATACATTACTTTTCCCGTATCACCTCAAAGAGCACTTACTACATCATCTGTAAGGACATTGAAAAAACCTGTATTTTCATCTCGGTTTGTTCGAATATTTTGCAAATTTTCTTGTACTCATTTTAGTCTCATTTCATATCTTACTAAGATTCTCTCAGGAGTCATATTTAGTTCGATTGCTTTTGCAACTTTTTTTGGTTCTCTTGCAGAAATTTCCTGAGCTTTTTGAATATCATGTTGAGATGGAGTTTGTAATCCTTTTTCCAGTCATTTTTGTACTTCTGCCATATTTTTATAAGAAACTAATAAGATACTGACTTTGTTTCTGTTCTTCGAGACGTTCCTGAAGTTCTTTCTCACGATTTATTCGCACTAATTCCGATGCTTGCGAGAGTACGACTATTCGCTCATCTAATTCGACCGATTGTGTCGCTCGTACGAGCAGATTGGCAAGCTCTATGAGATCATCTCCTGTGAACAATCCCCTTTGTATCGCATCGATCATCCATTCTGCTTCCTCCCTTTCTCCACGCAGTGGAGAAAGGATTTGAAGAACATCTTCTGCGAGTTGTTGTTGATTTTCTTCCATATAAAATGCATTGTAAAATATTTTCTAGTATCAAAATAGCACTTTTTCGCTAAAAATACAAATAATGAATGTTTTTTTGAAACAATAAAGAGTATCTTTTAAAAATAGATACTCTTTATAAAAATTCAAAGAAATGTTTATATGGAATTTCTATTCATTTCCTCTGAAATATTTTCTTCTTCATACCTCCGAAACCAGGTCAATTGGCGTTTTGCATAATTTCTATTCCCTTGTTGGATTTTACTTTTACATTCTTCGAGAGTACATTTTCCATCCAAGTATTCTATCACCTCCTTATAACCAATGGTTCCTAGTCCTTTACAATCAGGACCATATCAAAGGTCGAGAGTATTTCTGACTTCATCCACGAGCCCAAGTGTAAACATTTCCTCGATGCGCACATTGATTCTGTTATACAATTTTGCACGATCTCCATCATAAGGAGTGAGGAATAATATATCAAAAAGTGGGTCTTTTTTTACTCGAAGTTCTGATTTGGATTTTCCTGTCTTTTCAAGTACTTCCAGAGCGCGAATGACGGCATGATGACTATTGGGATGAATAGTATCTGCGTATTGTGGATCGAGAGTATGTAATAATCCCCAGAGATATTCATTTCATTTTTCCTGTCGAATCATATCCATTTTTTCACGGTATTCCCAATCTGGCTCCATCGCTGGTATATCAAAATGAAAAGCTACAGAATCGAGATATAAACCAGTTCCCCCGCAGAGAATGGGAATAGTTCCACGACTATGAATCTGCTCTATCAACATAAAGGCTTCTTTCTGATAGAGTCCTACGGAATATTCTTCATCAGGGTTTCGTATATCAATCAGATAATGTGGAATTCACTGCATTTCATCGTGTGTAATCTTCCCTGTTCCTATGTTCATATATCGATAAATCTGTCTCGAATCTGCCCCAATTATCTCGGTTCCAAGATGTTTCGCAAGTTCTATGGAAAGGCTCGTTTTTCCACAAGCGGTCGGACCATAGATGATGATAATTTTTGGGAGCAGAGAAGGGGTGTTCAGAAACTTGTCTACTTTATCGAAGATGATTTGCATTTTCTCGTGTTTTTCATATAGTACAGGCGTTTTTTCTGCAGTGAATAGTATTTATTTTCAAGAGAAAAGCAAAAAATATTTGTCCCCGTAGTTCAGTGGATAGAACAGGGCACTCCTAAGGCTCAGACACTGGTTCGATTCCAGTCGAGGACACCATTTTCAAAAAGTTATCTTCTATTCCCTATTTCCTATTTTATGAATACTCGTCTTCTCAATTTTCTGCTCATATTTTTTATTACCCTTCTTGCACTGAATTGGTTTCTCCCAAATCCTACTAAAAATACTACTCCTCAAAATGAAGTAATCTTAAGTGTTGGATCTACTTCA
Organism: Candidatus Gracilibacteria bacterium CG2_30_37_12; assembly: GCA_001873165.1. GTDB lineage: Bacteria > Patescibacteriota > Gracilibacteria > BD1-5 > UBA2023 > UBA1545. The sequence goes on along the minus strand of MNYO01000089.1, from coordinate 1,335 downwards.
TACATAAGTCCCGATATCCCTGTGATTGAGGTGCATAATACTACTCCGACAAGTATCACTTTTGATACTTGTCGTGATTTTAGTATCAAAAAAGATCATAATCTCCTCACAAATCCTTCGAAGGAATTTTGTACCACCATGACTATTCAGAGTGGTACAAAAGAAAAAATTAATCTTTCTTCTCTCTATATTGTTTTTCAAACACCAGGAAAATACGAATTTAGTCTAACAGTTGACGGAAAAACTTCGTATACTGATACTCTTGGTGAAGTTCCAGGATTTCTCCGATCACTTTTCAGAAATCTTTTCTATGCACCGATTTACAATCTTTTTGCTTTTTTGATAGCAACCATTCCTGGATATAGCTTCGGACTTGCTATCATCCTTGTGACAATTACTATTCGAATTATCCTCCTTGTACCCCAGCATCATATTCTCGCAAATAGCAAAAAAATGCAGGCGATTCAACCAAAAATCAAAGAACTCCAAGAAAAATATAAAGGTGACCAAGCGAAGATTGGTATGGAACTTATGAATCTCTATAAAACAGAGCAGGTAAATCCTCTCGGTTCTTGTCTTCCGCTTCTCATTCAGATGCCACTTCTCATAGTTCTCTATTGGGTTGTACTCGGAATTACCGATTTTTCCAATAATTACTATCTCTATTCCTTCCTTGCGGATTTTGATATTTCCAAAATCAATACAACATTTTTTGGAATTCATCTCCTTTCTATTGGTGGAATTACTGGAATCATTCTCGCTCTCGCAGTTGGTGGTGCGCAATGGTTTCAGATCAAGCTTTCCCTCCCGAAAGAGGACGATATAGCAAAACTCGAGAAGATGGAAAAAAAGATTATCGAGAAAAAAGATGGAAAATATAGCGAAGCGGAACCATCTTTTATGCCTGATCCAAGTGTTATGAATAAATTTATGCTCTATGGAATGCCTCTTATGATAGCAGCTTCTACCTATTTTTTCCCTGCAGGAGTTGGAATCTACTGGCTTATTGGAACGCTTTTTATGCTCGTACAACAAATTGTAGTCAATAGAATGGCTGATACCAAAAAATAATTCTCAAAATTCACTTATAAATCCCCTAATTTTACTTCAAAAATAGGGGATTTTTGGTTAAATAGAAAATTATGTGTGGTTAAAAATACAAGTTGTTCTCTTATCTAAGGCACCCAAGTATCAACTTTTATATTTCTCGCTAAATTTGGCTTGTTTTTGACTAATTTACCCCCTTATCTGCCCTCTGGAAGCGGGGTGAAGTAGTCAAAACAGCCACACACTTTTTGCCATTATGCCGAAATTGTGAAGGAACTTACACTCCCT
>MNYO01000006.1 GCA_001873165.1 Candidatus Gracilibacteria bacterium CG2_30_37_12 | reverse complement strand
ATGTTTCCACTTTGAGAGCATAGTAGAATCTATCTGATACTTGGAAGCTACTTCATTGAGTGTTCCTTGATTAGAAAGAATATCAAGTACTGCTTTTGTCTTAAAGGTAGCAGCATACCTTTTACGATTCTTGGACATAGAATATTTGGTTAAAAAGAACAGAAATAATGGTATCATATTTCTTGTCTTAATCCACCTCTATTTTTTGTCCGAGAATGTTAGACCATTATAGTTTTATACAGCAGAATGTATCTATGCAATGGCTTGTGCCAAATATGACATCATGAGCACATGTTGTAAAAATTCAATGGAGGGTAAATGCTGGAGAAGGGGCTGCATCTGAAAATTACGCTTCAGAAATAGCAGATACAACATTTGGTTTTGTAGAGTTATAATTTCTCAATAAGAAAATAGAAATTAAAGAAAAATCCATAATCCCTACATTTTCCTTTGCATTTTTATATTTTTCTATATAATACGCCCACTTAATTTTGATACATACCTTCTAAAAGGCTCTATCATCCTATTTCTCTTACGATTCACACTATGACTTTCGCACCACCAAAAAAAGCTTCCAAGGTACAAACTGGAAAACGCCACGGTAAATGGCTCGAGCTCAAGACTCGAAAAGTTCTTAATAGTGTTTCTCTTCAATATGATGCAGAAGGAAATGCTACAGGACTTTCTCATTTTGCTTCTCCTATTACTGGAGAATACAAAGGACGAAAAATTTATTCTGTGAATAAAACAAAGAAAGTTCAAACCATTCGTGCATAATTATTATGAATCTCATAAAAATAGAGCATTAGCGAAAACTTTGCGAAAGACATTTCACAAAGTTTTTTCGTTTTTTATTCCCTCTCCACCGTTCATTTACAACTATGATAAAAGTTTCTCGTCGAAAGACTCGTTCCTACCTCCTTCAAGCACTCTACGCTCGATCTATACACGGAGTACATTTTCAAGAGAATGCTTTTCTCCAAACTTTTTTCGATGAAGCTACTCTCACTTCTCTGGATATTCCATACCTTCAAGCAATGTTTTCAGGAATTATAGAAAAAGAAGCAGAGCTCCTCACTATAATCCATACCTACGCACCGAAATTTGATATCACGACTATGCCTGTTGGAAATCTGCTTCCTATTATGATTGCCTCATATGAGATGCTCTATCTTACTATGGATACTATTCCAGAAAAAGTTAGTATCAATGAAGCAGTCGAACTAGCAAAGATATTCTCTGATGACACAGCTCGTACCATGGTCAATGGGGTACTTAATGCTGTGAAAAATGATAAAATAACCGTATTAGAAACCAGCAAGAAACATACATTACAGCCACAATTTTTTGTGTAAAAAATACCTGTCATTCCGGAATTTTTGAGCCATATAAGGCAAATATAGATTGGATTGTCATTTCGAACGAATGTGAGAAATCTTCCTTAGCCTCTATGACAAGTTCTAAGAAAAGCTTTTTCTCGTAAGTTTTTCAAAACAAGGAAGATTGCCACGAATATTCAAAATGAATGCTGTGATTTTCGGAAGTAAAGCTATTGAATACTCTCGCAATGACAAATATTCTTATTTTTTAGAAATTTTAGTTTTTTAACTCACGATTATGTCCAAGAAAATCGTTTCTATATCCAGTAAGGCATTTGAAGAGAAAATAGGAACATTCGTATCTTCTCTCGAAATTCCCTATAAAAATATCACTGGCTACTGTCTCGCTTTCATTCACCGATCGGTTTTGAATGAAAATATTATCCATGTTCCAGAAAGTAATGAGCGTCTCGAGTTCCTCGGTGATGCAGTTCTCGAACTTATTTCTACCGAACTCCTTTTCCATGCTTTTCCCGATAAACCCGAAGGAGAATTAACCGATATACGAAGTGCTCTCGTTCGTGGGAAAAACCTTGCGTCCATCGGACTTCAACTCCATCTCCAGGACTATGTTCTCGTATCGAAAGGGGAACTTCTCGCAGGAGGAAATACCAATCCTTATATCGTAGCAAATACTTTTGAAGCATTTCTCGGGGCACTCTATCTCGATCTCGGATATACTGAAGCAAAAGCTTTTGTCGATAAATATGTCTATTCTACCCTTTCTGAGATTCTTGAGAAACAACTCTATGTAGATCCTAAATCCTATCTTCAAGAGATATCTCAGGCGAAATACAATACCACTCCAACCTATAATGTCCTCGGAGAATCAGGTTCTGATCATAGTAAATCCTATACGGTTGGTGCATACATAGGAACAACGCAAGTGGGAACTGGAGCAGGATCCAGCAAGAAAAAAGCACAACAAGAAGCAGCAGAAAATGCATTATCACAACAGAAGGTTTGGGAAAATACGATGAAGAAATAATTTTCACATACAGAACAAAATCCAAAACTCCCCCTATTCTCTCCTCGATTGAGGCAAATAGAGGGAGTTTTTTAGAATCCAGCAATTTTCGCATACTGTTTAATAATTCGCACATTTTTTATATAGTCTACCATCCCCATTACTTACATATACTATCCAATTTCCATCTGGTGAATATATTGGAGCACTCGCCATAACAATTCCATTCGTAATAGCCACTCAATCATCGATTCCATCAGCTGATGATTTTTTGTAGAGCTTATAATCACCACCCACATATACTATGGTATATCCATCTGGTGAATATACTGAGGAATATACTCATGCATTTGTAATGGCAACTCAATCATCAATTCCATCAGATGATGATTTTTTGTAGAGTTTTCCATTAGTGTTTCGATACACTAATGTGCTTCCATCTGGTGAATATGCTGAGGAATAAGACACCCATGCGTTTGTAATAGCAGCACCATCGTCAATTCCACTAGCGGATTTCTTATAAAGTTTATATCAGTCATTCTGATTCGTATATACTATCGATCCTCAATCTGGTGAAAATATTGGATATTGTGAGAATCCGCTCGTAATCGCCATCCCATCCCCCTCATATCCAGTAGGACAGACGAAAGGTATTGAAACCGAAGCACTTGCCACAAACATTGCCGAAGATATTCAGAAGTAGTTCTTCACCAGACTTCCTCAGAGATTTACGAGAAGTGTTCAAGAGTTGGTAGTATCTGCAAGAGCTTGTGTGAATGGTTGAATGCTTGGTTTGGATGCGAGAGTGGTTCCAGAATAAGCACGAGCAACACTCTCGGCGAGAGCGAGTTGAGTTGCCTCGGTATTTATGACTACACTGGCAGGATTACAGTAAAAGGGATGGTAATCATAGGGATTGTAGTCCTCTCCGTTTTGTACGGATGTTCCATTTATGATAAGAGATCATGAGAGAATATTATCCTCTATTCTTAGTTCCTGATTAATCGAACCAGTATTGATGATGATACTCGGAACTGGAAGGAAACATATAATATTTCCTGTCTGAGTATTAGCAACAACTCCATTGTAATTTCCTTTGACATAGGCAGTAGTGGGAGTTCATGAGTCTGCAGAAACTTGCGTGATGAAAATCCCTTCATAATTTCCCTCATTGAAAGCCACAGCATCTCCCTCCAAATCTGCCTTGAGCTGAAAGGATTTTTCGGATGTTACGATAGAGTAAATATACTCTGCTCTGGTAATAGGATCGACTGGCTTCTGACTGATCCCCGCTCATGCAGATCCTATGATATTCATGACGGTAGTTCCAACTGTTCACTGTTTCCAGATAGTTCCTCAGGAATAGGTGACGACAAAAGAGTTATCAGGTGCAGGATATGTGCCTATTTTAATCATGGAAATATCCAGAGCTTTGGAAATATTATCTATATCAGTGATACGAGAACTATCATGAGCAGAACCGATATACCCCTGCAGAGAGAGAAAAGCTATGGTTCCGAGGATAACAAGGATGGTGATGACGACGATGAGTTCGACGAGAGTGAAACCATGATGTTTTCGAGGTTTTAGAAAAAAAGCAATTGTTTTCATATAATAAAGGAAATTGCCTGAAATTCGCTATCCCCGTAGCAAGCTAACGGGGTATTACGCGAATTTCTCGCTACACTACGCTTGACGACCGGCAATTTCTAAAAAGTAGTTAGAGTAGGAAGAGTGGAATCCCACGCCGCAAGCAGCGGGGTATAAGAATT
>MNYO01000099.1 GCA_001873165.1 Candidatus Gracilibacteria bacterium CG2_30_37_12 | reverse complement strand
AGGGAGTGTAAGTTCCTTCACAATTTCGGCATAATGGCAAAAAGTGTGTGGCTGTTTTGACTACTTCACCCCGCTTCCAGAGGGCAGATAAGGGGGTAAATTAGTCAAAAACAAGCCAAATTTAGCGAGAAATATAAAAGTTGATACTTGGGTGCCTTAGATAAGAGAACAACTTGTATTTTTAACCACACATAATTTTCTATTTAACCTATTTTTAAAATTATTTAAAGAACTTCTCTCGGTTTACTTCCGTCTGCTGGTCCAACAATCCCCATATTTTCGAGAATATCTATGACTCGTGCTGCACGAGCATATCAGAGTTTCATACGACGCTGCAGCATAGAAGTGGAGGCTTTTCATTCGGCACGTACTATTTGAATCGCTTCTTCGACAATCTTAGGATCTTCATCAAAAGACTTCGCTCCATCACTCATACTGCCCTCAAAGTTTCCACGATCTCCGTCTACTATAGAAGCATTGTAGATATCCTCGAGCATAGCAGGATCGATGGTACGCTTGATATGATTAACAACCGCCTCCACTTCCTCAATGCTCACATAGACTCATTGGATACGTTCTGGTGCAGATGATCCAGTTGGTGAGAAGAGAAGATCTCCATTTCCCAGAAGATCTTCAGCACCCATTGCATCAAGCACGGTTCGACTATCAATCTGTGAAGCAACTGTGAAAGCGATACGGCTCGGGATATTTGCCTTAATAAGCCCCGTGATAATATCGACTGATGGACGTTGTGTCGCAACAATCAAGTGCATACCAACAGCTCGAGCCATCTGAGCGATACGGGCAATAGCGTTTTCTACTTCTTTTTTGTTCCCGCTCATCATAAGATCGGCAAGTTCGTCGATGATGATAATAATATGAGGCATTCTGTCTTTTTTTGCAATCTTTACATTGTATTCTCCTAGATTTCGAGCTCTGGCAACTTGTAGTACATCATATCTACGAAGCATTTCCGCTACGGACCATTTGAGAGAGTTGAGAGCTTTCTCTGGATCGTTGATAACGGGTGTAAGGAGGTGGGGAATTCCATTGTACATACCAAGTTCCACCCGTTTTGGATCTATCATAATCATACGGAGCATATCGGGGGAGTTTTTATACAAGAGACTGATAATAAAACCATTCATTCCAACCGATTTTCCTGAACCTGTTTGTCATGCTATGAGAAGATGGGGCATTTTTCCCATATCAGCAACAATATATTCTCCATTGATATCTTTTCCAATTGCCATCGCAAGATTCGATTTATGTCCAGTAAATGTAGAACTTTCGAGTACTTCGCGAATTCCGACCATATCACGTTTATCATTGGGAACTTCTATACCAACCAGACCCACGCCAGGGATTGGCGCCTGGATTCGAATGGATTTTGCTTTGAGTGCGAGTGAGAGATCTTTTTTGAGATTTTCAATTCTATTCAGTTTCACTCATTCTGCGGGTTTGAGACGATATTGTACGACCGTTGGTCCAACTTTTTCACCAATCATCGACACATCGATTTTGAAATGAAGAAGGGTTTTTTGAATCTCAAGAGACTTTTGTTCTATTTCTTTTGCATCGATCACATTTTCATGAGAAACATTATCTAGGAGAGTGGTACTAGGAAATTCCCATTTTCCGAAATCAGGTTTATTGATTTCTTTTTTGGAAATATCATCTACGCTTAATTGTTTCGCTCCAGAAATAGGTTCTTTTGGAGCGTCGGTCGGACTAAAAAATCCAGAAAGGATTCCCTTATTTTCCTTCTTTTCTATAGGAATATGTTTCGGAACTTCTTTTGTGATTTTTTCTGGGGTGGTTCGAGATTTCTTCAGAAGTTCGATTTGATCTTCGAGCTCTCTCGCTTTCTCTTTATAAAATTTATCATTTTTATCTTCTTTTAATTCCTCCTGAAGAGTCTTATGAGTATCTTTGAGAGTTTGTTTTACATTTTGTATAGAAGGCATCGATGGGAGATTCTGGTGAATAGTTCCAAAGATTTTGCGGTAGGAAATCCGAAGTGTTAAATAGAGAGAGACAAGAAAACCACCGATAAGGAAAACAAGGGCAGGAGTTTTTCCGAGAAAAGATATAAAGAATTCACCAAAATCAAAAAGTCCAGCATTATAGGGATGAAAGAATATATTTTCCAATGATACGACAGATATCCAGAACATTAAAAGTCCGATAAATCGCACCATGTTCCAAGAGAGTTTATTGATGATAATCAAAAACCCGAGAATAGTGATAATCGGAGCGAATATGAAACGATAATCGGTCCCGAAAATAGTAGTTCCTATGGAAGTAACAAGAGAGCCAACCGTTGAAGTAGTATCTCCTGCAAGAATGAGCATTCCAAGGAAGAGTAATACCCATCAAACAATCGTATTTCGAAGTTCATAATTCCAAGTGGATCGAGTTTTTTTATTCTTTTTCTTTGTTACCATGTTCTGGGGATAATAGTCGATAGAGTGACCGAATAATGGTCTACATTATAGAGAAAAATAGGAAAAAGCAAGAAAAGGCATTTTTCTCCATTTTTCACTATCTTATTTATAATCTCAAAGATACATTCTCTTACTTCCTGCGGAACTCGCCTTTGTTCAATGAATATATAGAGAAGAAATGCACTCGAACAGTCCTCGGTGCGTTTAAGGAATCTATCTTTGAGATTATTAAGGAAACTCTCGTATATAAAAAGATACTTTGATTTGCATTCTTCCTCCTTTTCTATATAATTCGCGCGTCCAAAATTACAAATTGGGAGAAAGCTCATAAACTTTCATTTGGACCAATTTATTTTTTATAATTATTTTTTCTATGAAAAAGCACGGAAAGAAGTACAACCAGGCAATCGCCCTTATTGAAACAGAACGAGTTTATACTATCGGTGAAGCCGTAGAGCTTCTTGAACGAACGAATACTGTGAAGTTCGACCCAACAGTGGAAATTCACTTTAATTTGAATATCGATCCAAAATATTCTGATCAGATGATTCGTTCGACTATTACTCTCCCAAATGGAAGTGGTAAGACTGTTCGTATCGGAGCATTTACTGATGTCGGAAATGAAAAAGAACTCCTCGCTCTTGGAGCAACAGTTGCTGGTGGAGATGATCTTGTAGATATCGTAGCTACTGGTAAAATCGATTTCGATGTTGCTATCGCTACTCCTGCTATGATGCGTAAGATGGGTAAAATCGCTAAGGTTCTCGGACCAAAGGGACTTATGCCAAATCCAAAAACTGGTACCGTAGGTGATAATCTTGAATCTATCATCAAGGAAGTTATGGGTGGTAAATTCGAATTCAAAAATGACAAACAAGGAAATGTTCACTCTCTTGTGGGGAAACTTTCTTTCGGTCCAAAGAAACTCGAAGAAAATATCGCATTTTTCTTGAAAACTATTCGTGATGTAAAACCAACTGGACTCAAGAGTGGAGCTGGGTATATTAACAGCATCTACGTATGTAATGCTATGGGACCTTCTATCCGAATCGAAGCATAATTATCTCATATATTTCAAAAATCTCTCTCCGTTTGGAGAGAGATTTTTTTTAAATGAAACATATAATCATGCCATTCCCAATGGAATTTGGTTTTCAAGAGATTCATTCTAATAGATTTCATAATTTCATTTTTCTATATCATTTATAGCTGTACTATACTCATCTAAAATCATTTGTTCATAAATTTGCCAATTGATATTTTCTCAATATTTTTTGTCTTTTTTTAAAAAAAATATGAGCGGTATGATAGTATCATTTTTTATAATGAGTAATACTCACCTAAAATCTACCAAGTTGAGCTTTGCTTTAAAATTAAAGTAGGGGAAATGCAGAGAAATAAAATTGTATTTTTTAGCTTTTAAATTTTCTGCTAATTTCTTCTTATCAAAATTTTTGGTGATTATAACTTTCATAAAGAGTTATATGTTAGTTCTAAAATCCCTTTAGAATTTTCATAAAAGATAATTGAATTTTCTCTTGACAAAGCCAACAGGGGCATATATAAGACTTGTCCCGTAATAATATATTTACAAAAAAGAGGAGGTTTTCTCTTCTTTTTTGTATTTCTATGTATTTCCAAATGACGTTTTGTACTGTAAATGA
>MNYO01000078.1 GCA_001873165.1 Candidatus Gracilibacteria bacterium CG2_30_37_12 | reverse complement strand
TACTGATAGTTATACCAGAAGAATCAAGTCGCTCTCTGAGATTCATAATAAGTTCATCAATCTCTTTTACTTTTTTATTCTTGATCCCCAATATAGAAAGATCAACCAATTCATAAAGTTTAAATTCCCCACTTCTATCCACGAAATCTCTCATTTCATTCGTATCAACTCCAAGAAAAAGAAGCATTCGTCTTTTTTCTTCTGACAGAGTTGTTGCAGTAATAATCTTGAGAAGTTCTGTGTATCAAAATAAGTCAGAATCTTGAGCGGCAGAAGATATCTTCATCTTTTTCCATCTTCCATCCTTGGATATAAATCACTTCTTTTCTAGTATAGCTGTTGCATATATCATGTCCTCTACACAATTTCTCTTAATAGCTTCACGAAGCATACGAGCATGATATACATCGAGAGGAAGTTGTAAAAGATCTCGTCCGAGTGGAGTGATATTCTTTGTACGATCGATAGCTCCAATCTGTGTCAGTCGAAAATAAGAAATATCAAGAAGTTTTTTATTAAATTCATGAAAAAAAAGCGATCGTCCATTCCTTTCTTCTTCTTCTTGCATTTTCACTATATCCTTCCCATTTGCGAGTAAAACAAGGATATAGGTATCAAGCATTTCTCGTTCAATAGGTGCTTCCAGATACTTCGGGAGTTCCTGGAAAGGAGTATCATTAAACCGAATATAGATTCCATCGTGTGTTCGTCCTGATCTCCCCGCTCGCTGTAGACAACTTGCCTGAGGAGTATTCTCCAGTCTCAATTCTTGAATTCATAAATTATTATAACGAGCGACTTTATGCGTTCATAAATCTCCAACCATATCAATATATGGAACGGTTACACTTTCCTCTGCTACATTGGTAGAGACGATAATTCTCGGTTTATCTGTCGTTTTAGTAAGAAGTACTTCTTTTTCTTCTTTCGAAAGATCAGCATGAAGAGGAAATATCTCTGCATCTTTCCCGAGCTTTTTCTGAAGAGTTTCTATATGAAGTTTAATTTCTTTCTTTCCTGGAACAAACAAAAGAATATTTTTTCATGGAACACCTGGCTGTCCATTATAGTTCGTTGCAATAGCTTCAATGTAATTTTCCTTTCCATTGAAATATTGTGTTACGGGAAAAGTTCTTCCGGGGATGTTTATAACAGGAATATCAGAAGATATGTGACGATAATAATCTTGAAAAATCTGAGGATCGAGAGTTGCAGACATAATTACTATCCTTACATCTTTTCGATATTTCATAAGCATCGCCAATACTTCTGTAGGGATACTAAAACCATGTATCTCATCCAATACCAGAATATCAGGAATAATATTGGAATATGCCATTCTTCGTAATTCCACACCATCTGTATGAAAAGAAAGTGGTGAGGTTTTAGTAGAACTCACCCCTCGTCATGTTCTATATCCCACACCATGTCCGAGAGAATAGTAAGGATTTCCTGTGTCTGCAAGAAGCTCTTGAGATACCCTATCTGCATTACTCATCGCAGCGAGTACTCGTGGTTGTGTGATAGTAATGCGTTTCTTCGGATCGAAGAGTATTTTCCCAATCTGAGTGGTTTTCCCACTTCCTGTTTCTGCAGATATAACAGTAATCACATTTTCCCGTATTGTGTCTAGTATATCATCCTTTCTTGCCGTCACAGGGAGTCATTCTACTTGCTCTATAATAGTTAATCGATCATCCAAAGAAAGTACATTCCCATACAAATCAACAACAGAACCATCTCTTTGTTCACCAGCAGGAAGAATAATTTGAGACATGTGTATATATAAAAAAGTAAGTAAATTTGTTATACATATTTTATATAAATAAGCAAATCAATTTTAAAAACTAATTTTTCACGTCTATTCAGAGAGTGGATATCCATTTTCCTTTTTGTAAGAAAAGATAATTTATCTCTCGTCTTTTTTATTGATAAATTCCCGTTTTTCACTATAATCCCGCTCTCTATTATATCTCAACTTCCTCTATGAAAAAACATGATATCCTTGAAAATATCTCTATCGATAAACTTATTTTTGGTGGAAAAGGCCTATCCTTGGCACCAGATGGACGAAAAATTCTTATCTCATGAGGAGTAATTCCTGGAAGTATCGTCAATCTTCGAATTCTCAAAGTACGAAAAACATACTTTGAAGCACAGCTTTTGGATACGGTCAAGAAATCTCCGCTCGAACAGGAACTTCCTGCTCATTATCAAGTGTATGGGGGTTGTAAATGGCTTCCTATCGCTTATGAAGAGCAGTTGAAAATTAAAACAGAACAGGTTCGAGAAGCATTTCACAATATAGAAAAATATTGGAATCCTGCTCTTATGAATACTAAAAAACCATCAGATGAAAATCTTGAAATAGAATGAGATGAAATGGAGGTATTTAATGAAGGAACTATAAAAACAGGAATTGGAAGCACTCTTGTGAGAAAATCTCCTGTTTTTCACAGTATCGTTCCCTCTCCAGAAATCTATGGATACCGCAACAAGGTGGAATTTTCTTGGGGAAAATATATCTCTGAAAAAGAAGGAATTCACGATACGTTTCGTTTCGGATTTCATGCCCAAGCACAATTTGACCGAATCATCGATTGTGATTTCTGTGTACTTGCCGATGATGAAATCAATGCTATTTTTAGTGAAATGAATACCTATTCACGAAAATCTGGACTTCCGACCTATGACCCGAAAACTAATATAGGATTTTGGAGACATTTTGTGGTAAGAAAAGCGCATTTCACAGGAGAGATAATGCTTATATTGAGTGTGAATCACGAGTTTGAAGAATATAATCGAAAATTCGAGGGAGATATTCTCGTGTTCGTAGGGAAACTTATGGAGCAATTCCCACGTATCGCATCCGCTTATCTGCTCCAAAACTCCGGACGGGCCGATATCGTCACGGGAGAAGCTATTCTTATGAAAGGAAAACCGACCATTACAGAAAATCTCCTCGGGAAATCTTTTGAGATTAATCCAAAAAGTTTCTTCCAAACCAATTCTCTCGGAGCAGAGAAACTCTATACTGTGGTGCGAGATATGATGCAAACGACCGGAGGAACTCTTCTCGATCTCTATGCGGGAACAGGAACTATTGGGATACTCCTCGCTGAGCGATTTGAGAAAGTATACAGTGTCGAGCTTGTTACGGAAGCAAGCAAAGATGGTGCGAAAAATGCGACGAGAAATGGAGTAAATAATATCATTTTCATCAATGAAAAAACAGAGAAATTTCTGCCAAAGTTTTTAGAAGAGAACAAGCTAGAGACTTCTCGAAAAGGATGAAATTCGTGAGAAAATTGAGTATCGGAACGAGGCGTACTAAAAAGTACGATGAATGATGAAACGGAAATTTGAACAGGAAGTTCGCATTTTTCAGAAGTTTCCCTTATTATTGATCCACCGAGAGATGGTATGCACCCTGCTGCCCTTCCTGATATTCTAAAATTTAATGCAAAAGAAATTATCTACGTGAGTTGTAATCCTGCCACCCTCGCACGAGATCTCGATTATATTCTCGCCAACTCCGAATACCGACTCACGGATGTTACTCCTGTTGATATGTTCCCTCATACGCACCATATAGAAACAGTCGTAAGACTTGAGAAAAATATATAATATCTTTTATTATCCCACTTATGCTCGACAAGAATTCTATTCAAACTTTTCTCGAAAAAGATATCCATGCTATTTTTATCTCGTTCATCCAGAGTGGCTGTGCAGGAACTAAGGTTTCGGTAGAAACGGAATTTGACCAGATAAATCTCGTCAGTTCTCCTATCAATGAAAATATTATAGCTTTTTATCGAGCAGATGAGAAAGATATCCTCGAACAAGGTCATATTACTTTTGCCAAAGGAAAATGGATATTTTCCAGCGAAAAAATTCAAGATCGTTGTGGTTGTGGATCAAGTTTCTCTTTTGAGAAAAAGGGGTAAATAGAAAAAAATGTAGGCTTGATTTTTTATGTTCTCTTGATTGTAAAAGGAAAAATAGTACTATCGTTGGTACTATTTTTTCATCCTGAATAATTATGACAAAAAAAATGTCCGGAATGTAGGTCTTCTCGGATCAAAAAAGATGGGTGCAATAATGCCTGAAAACCAAAAAATAGATGCAAAGAATGCGGGCGTTCATTTGTAAACAGAATGTATCGAAAACAAGAACAAAAACTTCGC
>MNYO01000053.1 GCA_001873165.1 Candidatus Gracilibacteria bacterium CG2_30_37_12 | reverse complement strand
CTATTTTGAGAAAATCGGGCTTAAATTTCAGCATTCTGGAAAAATTAGAGTATCCAGATCAGAAATCATCTATGGCGATATTAAACGTATATTTTTTAAGTGCTTGTATATTTTGGCATAATGGCAAAAAGTGTGTGGCTGTTTTGACTACTTCACCCCGCTTCCAGAGGGCAGATAAGGGGGTAAATTAGTCAAAAACAATCCAAATTTAGCGAGAAATATAAAAGTTGATATTTGGGTGCCTTAGATAAGAGAACAACTTGTATTTTTAACCACACATAATTTTCTATTTAACCAAAAAGACGGAAAGAAACTTCAAGATATCTGGGATTTTAAAGATTACCAGTATCCAAAGTATCCAACGGAAAAAAATATTGATTTATTGAAGATAATAATACAAGCATCTTCTAATAAATGAGATTTAGTATTGGATTGTTTTTGAGGTTCATGAACAACCACAATTGCTTCCGAAGAACTTGGCAGAAATTGGATAAGTGTTGATGAATCTATACATGCAATAAATATAACAAAAGAGAAACTAAAAGAACAGGGAATGAAAGAATGAAAAGATTATTCTATTTCTCTTTAATTTACTCTCTCATCCGTATATATCTCTCACCACTCTCGGAGAGCTTTCGTCCCCGAGGTGTTCGTTCCAGAAAACCGATTTTTAGAAGATACGGTTCTACGACATCCTCGATGGTTTCCTCTTCTTCTCCGACGATGGAAGCAAGAGTGTGAAGTCCGACGGTTCGTCCAGCGAAACTAAAGGCAAGGGTTTCGAGAATCTTTCGATCCAATTCATCGAGTCCAAGTGTATCGATACCAAGCGAGGTAAATATCTTCTCAGCTTCAATCGAATCTCCGATATCATGCCCAACAATCTGATAATCTCGAAGTGTTTTAACAAACCGATTCACGATACGCGGAGTTCCGCGACTTTTCTTCGCTACGAGTTCCCAGATTTCACTGTTTTTCACAGGAATTCAGAGAATATGAAACGAACGACGAACGATTTCCGAGAGGTCTGATAATTCATAGAAATCGAGCTTCAGGACATTTCCGAATCGATCTCTGAGCGGTCCTGAAATCTTGGCGAGCTTGGTTGTAGCACCAACAAGTGTAAACTTCGGTATATCCATACGGATAGAAGTTGCTCCCGTTCCGGTCCCAATCATAATATCTATCGCGAAATCCTCCATCGCACTGTAGAGTATTTCCTCTATCTGTGGGCGAAGACGATGAATCTCGTCGATAAAGAGAATATCTCCTTCTTGCAAGCTCGTGAGAAGCGAAACAATATCGGACTGTTTCTCGATAGCGGGACCGCTCGTCTGTTTCAGATGGGATTGCATTTCCGATGCTATAATCGCGGAAAGAGTCGTTTTCCCAAGACCTGGAGGACCATAGAGGAGGATATGTTCGAGTGAAACTTTGCGAATCTGAGCTGATTGTATCGCGATTCTGAGGTGTTTTTTAATGGACTCCTGTCCGATATATTCACTGAGTGTTTTTGGACGGAGAATATTTTCATTGACCGTATCATTTTCTCGTTCCTGTGGAGCGACTGCACGAAGTTCCGAAGGTTCCGATACTTTAGTGGATTGTATTGCCATATATTCGAGGGATTAGTTATGAGAATATAGATGCGTGAATATAGATTCCCTATTCTTTATTTTCTCCTTTATACCCATTTTCAGAAAAAAATCTATTTTTTGTTGATTTTTTGAATATTTCCCTATAATACCCGAGCTTCTTAATATACATATTTGATTCCTTGTTTATTTCTCCATAAGCAAGACACTTTTTCAGAAACTTCTTAATTTATAATTACCACATACTATGGCACCAAAAAAGAAACCAAGTAAGGTCGTAAAACTCCAACTTAAGGCGGGAATGGCTAATCCAGCTCCTCCAGTCGGAACGGCCCTCGGACCTACAGGTATTCAAATTGCAGAATTTTGTAAACAATTTAATGAAGCGACTCGAGATCGAATGGGGATGGTTCTTCCAACTATCATCAATATCTACGATGATCGCTCATTTGATTTCTATACAAAACAACCACCGATGACTTACCTCATCAAGACAGAACTGAATCTGAAGAGTGGTTCTAAACTTCCTCATAAAGATAAAGTTGCAAATCTTACACTTGAACAACTCAAGAAGATTGCAGGTCTCAAGATGGTTGATATGAACGCGCACGACGAAGAAGCTGCTATGTCTATCATCGCTGGTTCTGCTCGTTCTATGGGTATTACTACGGATCTTAAGAAATAGTCAGTATGATTACACCAATTTGTGATATATGCCAGAAAGAATTATCTGATTACTGAGCTCTAATTCTCAGTCCTCCAGACATAAAATCTTTCGTTCGGAAATATCATATCTGTAAACCTTGTTATGAGACAATAGAATCTCTCATAACAGTCAAATAGGGCGCAAGCCCTATTCGGCGTCATCGTCTAACGGTTAGGACGCGGGATTCTCATTCCCGCAATCGGAGTTCGATTCTCCGTGACGTCACCAATTACAAAATCTCAACATTTTAAAGCCTCCAATACCGGAGAAACCTGAACAGTAAAGGCTTTCGAAACCCCTATAAAAAGTTTGACCTGAATTCATTTCAGGAGATCTACTTTCTGTGGGGGTTTTGCTGTTATATAGCATCAGTAAAGGTTTCCTAAAAGTTTGACCCAATTTCGGATAAATACACCAATATCCCGGGTTTCCAAATCTATCCTCCCTAAACGCTCTTCTGATTTTCGGATTTCCAACTGATAAAACTCTGACATTTCGCGATATTCACTATCCGTGAGTATTCAAGATGCTAATTTCCGAATAAGCATCTTTTTTTCTTCCTTCATTCATTCTATGTTGGTTGAAACTTTTTGTCGTTCGCAAGTAGTTGCCCCACTTTTACGAAGTTCTTTTTCCAATGCTTTCCCGAAAGCCTCCACCCATTCTATTGGAAAATCAAACTGTGCCATATATTCATCGAATACATCCCATAATTTTGGTTCTGATATATTCACCGTCAATTCGCTTCGGTGTTGGCTCTTATAGTAGTTATAGAAAAGGTTTCGTTGACTTCGTCATTGAAATGGAACAAATGCGATTTTATCAGTCCCGAATATCATTCAATGGAATACAGGATTGAAAAATGGTCGTTCAATAAGAACAACAGGTCTATGTATCTGGTTCACGGCATTGAAAGTTTCTGCGTCGATAATAGGAACATATCAGGGCATTTTAACCACTCATTCACCGAGTTTTCCTGATTGTATTCCACAGTAGAAACGATGATGGAGGGTTTTGTCTATCGTCCCAGCGGTTCTTGGATACCCCGCTTTGGTGAAATGTTCCGCAATGTCTTTGAGTTGAGCACCAGCAAGACGCATTCGGAAGGCATCTTTCACCAGTTTTGCTTCTTCCTCAACCACTTTAACATCCTTAACGAGCCTTTCCATAGCATCGAAATAATGATGCTTGGTATATCCAAATGGCATCCGTGTCATTACTCGTCCCAACTGATAATAGGTTTCCATTTTCCTTTTCGTATTACTTGCCCGAAGTTGATTGTCGGCTTTTGACATAAGAAAGGAGATACCAAGCATCATTGCGGAAAAGATATCTATTCCACCGAAAAACTGACGACTTTCCGCCGCATAAAAACCCTTGATATGTTTTTTGTTGATGAGTTCCGTAAAAAGTGCCGCATCTATGGTATTTCGAGATATACGGGTTGGATCGTAAGAAACAACATAATCTATCCCTCATTTTTTACAAATAGCGAGGAGTTGTTTGAATACCGGGCGTTTATTTTCTTCCTTGGCGCTTTTACGTTCTTCCAATATGATGGAATGATACCCGTGTTCCTCTGCGAGTGCCTGACAGTGTTGTCGCTGTGTTTCGAGAGATATCTGCTGTCGATCTTCTCGATCCGTCGATTTTCGAAGGTAAATGATACAAGTTTCTTGATACATAGAGTGAATAATTAAGAAGCGGGCTGATCTTTGAGAAAATGTTTATTCCCCTCTATCGTAAAAGTGCCAGTTGGTTTCACGATAATCCGGATCCCAAGAAGTTTCAGGATTTTTGTTCGTTCCCATCATTCAGCCTTTCTATATGCCTTCTGTATATCTCGGAGGCTATCAGTCATATGGTTTACTTGACTCCGAATATCCCCCACCCCTTGTTCTGTGGCGTTAAGACGAGTTTGATGTAGTGTAATTTCTTCATCGGCCTCCTTAACATACTCATCATAATCGTCTTTTTCGGTTAAATAGAAAATTATGTGTGGTTAAAAATACAAGTTGTTCTCTTATCTAAGGCACCCAAGTATCAACTTTTATATTTCTCGCTAAATTTGGCTTGTTTTTGACTAATTTACCCCCTTATCTGCCCTCTGGAAGCGGGGTGAAGTAGTCAAAACAGCCACACACTTTTTGCCATTATGCCCCAGTTTCTGAATATAGCAAAAGAGCTTCCAAAAAAGTTTGGGAAAC
>MNYO01000077.1 GCA_001873165.1 Candidatus Gracilibacteria bacterium CG2_30_37_12 | reverse complement strand
GGTGGTCTTTTGGATAACGAGTGATGAGAGAAAGTCATGGAAGAACTTTTTATCCCAGACTTTCATTCACCGGGTAATATATCCAGATTCACGATTGATCCAAGTTTGTATGGAGCGAGACATAAAAAAGAAGTAAAGATATACTTTACTTCGATTATGGCACTGTTGGCTTTGTCAAGAGAAAATTCGAGATTATTTAGGAGAAAAAGTGGGTGGGATTGAGTAATTTACAACCATCCAGGGCATGAATTTTACCTTTGTTATGAGAAAACTAAGGTATAAAAAAAGTGTCAACAATATTTGACACTATGTACTATTTTTGATATACTGGACGAGTATTTTCTAATAAAATTCCTATGCAATCGGGTATTACTTTTCTCCAGTCGCTCTGATTAGAAGCGATAGAAGCGCAAATATATGAAACAACTCTTTCTCTTGGTACAGTGCCAGCATCTATTGTCGCAAATAGGCTCGGTATTCCGCGATCCTCGGCTCGCTATACCTGCGAACGACTCATAAAGAAGGGGCTTATGATCTGATCTATACAGGGAAATACCAAGATCTATACGGTGGAAAATCCTACGAAACTCTATTCGCTGGTGATAGAACAGGAAGAGGCGTTGGAGAAGAAACGAGAAGAACTTGGAGGGGTGGTTAAAAACTTTCAGAAACTCTATAATCCTTTTACTTCACTTCCAAAAGTAACTTTTTTTGAATGAACGGATGGTATTGAGAGATTATTGGAAGAAATGCTTGATAAACCTACTGATATGGTATCTTTTGGTGCAGGAGATTATTTCTTAGATAGTGCACCAGATCTCGTAAATCGTTTTCGTCGTAATGCAGTGAAGCAGTATAAGAATGTCAAAATAATCCGCGCTTCCAAATATCGTGATCGTCATATGAATGAAACGAATCAAAAATATAAGACACACTATTTCCGTTTACTGGAGGAACTTAAGATTGATATTCAGATTGTCGAAGACAAAATATCAATTTCTTCTATAGAAAAAGAATGAGCTATGTGAATACTCATAAAACACAAAAAAATGGCCGAAGCATTTCGGCAAATATTTGAAGAGGTATGGGATAATTCTCTTGAATAGTAATTTATGTCTTAAAAAATCCAATTACGAACTGTGAGATACATAGTTGTAATTGGATTTTTCTGCTTGAATCTATTTATTCATTCTCTTATTTATATCCCATTGCTTTTTTATCGGCAGCAGAAAGGAGAATTATTACTGTTTATAGTTCATGGCCTTTCTTTCTGCGAGTGTCTGATTATTTTCTATCATGGAACCAAGAAGAGGAGCGATATTATTCATCATACGGAGATTGCTATCCTGAAACATGTCTTTATCTTTCTTTCCAAGTATGAAATACCCTTTGAGAGTTTCATGTGTTTTGAGTGGAAGTATATAGAGAGAATCATTTTCATGAGTTCCCAATATTTCCCCCGTACTTATTATTTCCCCCGTTGATATATTTTCAGGTATTTCTTTTGCTACTTTTTGATTAATCGGCCAAACAGAAGGAAATCGTGAATTGTATTTGTAGACAAAAAGACCAGGAACGGCAGGATGTTGTTCTACAGAGATAATATAATCTACGTTAATGGTTTTGGTGACATGATCAATAATATCTTTAAATCCTTGTTCTCCGAATTTTGAAAACTCATCAATTTTTGTATTGATCTCATAAAGTGAAGCAAGCTCTTTCCCAGAATCAAGTAATCGATTATTACTTACTTCTATGATATGCTTATAGAAAGTGAGAATTTTCTCGGGATCTTGTGATTCGAGATAGAAAATATCTTCTTTTGTCAGAGCAATAATACTTGTACATTCACCAATTGCAATTGCTTCTACATCTTTCTGATTTCGATCGAAAAGCACTCATTCACCGAGAAAACTTCCCATATAAGCGCGACCAACTTCTTTCTTTTCTCCTGTTGGTGTAATGCGTATAATAGAGAGAGCCCCTGAAGATATGATATAGAAATAAGGATTTTCTCCAGGACTAAAAAGTACTTCATTATTCACGAGGAGACGCTTCTTTTTCTTGAAAAAATTATCAAATGTTTCGAGAAATGCAAGAATAGGATGAATAGCGAGGCTTTGTTTGAGGGTACCAAGAGAATGTTTCAAAGTAGGTACCTCTGGAACTTTTTGTATCTCTTTGGGATGTTTTATTTCTTTTGACATATAATGGTCTGATTTCTAGATAATATTTAAATTTTTTCGATGAGATCTTTATCTCGTACACGACTTGCAAATATTTCTTTGGTAATCATATTTTTGTTATAGAGCATTTCCAGATATTTGTCCATAAGGATCATGCCTTCTGAGCTACCAAGTTCTATCATAGAATAGAGCTGATGAGTATTTCCTTGAATAATAATACTACGAACAGCATCATTATTCATAAGAATCTCCCGTGCCATGATTCGCCCTCCAGAGTTTTTCTTTGGAAGGAGAGTTTGACTCATGACGGCGGAGAGGCTCATAGCAAGTTGTACGCGAACTTGGCTTTGTTGAGCGGTCGGGAAAGCATCGATGATACGGTCGATGGATTGAACTGTATCATTCGTATGAAGTGTAGAAAGAACGAGATGTCCCGTTTCTGCAAGAGTGAGTGCTGCCTGAATAGTTTCTGGATCACGCATTTCTCCAACCATAATAATGTCGGGATCTTCACGAAGAGCAGACTTAATAGCACGTGCAAAAGAATCCGTGTGAGTTCCTACTTCGCGTTGGTGAATGAGACATTCTTTCTCTTGAAAATTGAACTCTATAGGATCCTCGATAGTGATAATATGTTTTTTCATCGTCGTATTAATATATTCAATCATCGCTGCGAGAGTGGTGGATTTACCACTTCCTGTTGGTCCAGTTACGAGAATAAGTCCTTTGGTTTTCTGAAGGAGTGCAATCATCTCATCAGAGACAGAAAGCTCTTTACAGGTCGGGATATTGGTAGGAATATATCGAATAGCGATTCCAAAGCCCTTAGCATTTTCAAATACATTAACACGAAATTTGTTGATTCCATGAGCATAACTAAAATCTCCCTCATGATTTTTTATAAGCTTCTCGATACGTTCTTGTCCAATCATCTCGGTGACGATAGTGATAATATCCTCCTTTTCTGTGACACCAAAACTCTGGAGCATTTCGATATCTCCTGAATGCTTACGAATATGTGGTACAGATCCAGCGGTAAAATGAATATCTGGAATCTGAGTCTGAACCATATCATCGAGAAGTTGTTTGAATTTTTGAACGATCATAGAGAGGTATATATAGAGAGATATTTATGAGTGATGACGTCATAGTACTACATATGGTGGAAAATTGCAAAAAATGCATTATTCCATAAATGAGCAAAATATACTTCCTCTTAAATGAGCGGTTAATCTCTATTTTTCAAAATCATTTTGACAAGAGACCTCTTTTCTATATACTCCTTCCCGCTATCAAAAACCGATAGCAAATCCGCTCCTTAACACACTCAATAAAAGAAACGTATCGATGAGTCGAAAGACTTGTCATTTCTCTGTACGATTTCCCCCTAGGGAAATACGACGGAAAAAAGATTACGTATACCATATCAACAAAATAATCAAAATCAGTAAGAAGCTATCTTCTGTTTAACAGAAAGATTGTAAATCGTATTCCTTGTATCGTTACGGGAGTACGTGTAGAGTGGAAGGGAACATAATTGAGAATGAAGAATTGAGAATGAAGAATGCTTGCATTCAACATTTACAATCCCGAATTCTCTTGAAAAAAGCCCTTCAATTTCAAATACATGATCAAAACTCTTTCTTCGGAAAGAGTTTCTAGTATGAATACACTGTACGGCACAAAGTGGATGCCTTGACTCATATATCCGATGAAGGACGTGCAAGACTCACGATAAGCCTCGGGAAGCTGTCAAGAAGCGTTATACCCGGGGATCTCCGAATGGGGGAACCCAATACAGCAAACCTGTATTACCTGCATAGCAGGAGGACACCCAGCGAATTGAAATATCTTAGTAACTGGGGAAAAGAAATCAAACGAGATTCCGTTAGTAGTGACGAGCGAAAGCGGATCAGCCTAAACCTATAGTGTGTCAAGCGTTGGAGCGTTGCACTGTGGGTGTTGTAAGAGCATATTCCTGACTTCCAATAGGTCAGACAAACAAATATCCTGGATAGGAGAACCACTTGAGAAGGTGGACCGAAGAAGGTTACAGTCCTGTATCCGAAATCCAAGATGTTGATTTGCATATGTTTCTTGAGTAGGGTCAGACACGAGAAATCTGGCTTGAATCTGGGGGGACCACCCTCCAAGGCTAAAGAGTATATGAGATCGATAGTGAACAAGTACCGTGAGGGAAAGGTGAAAAGAACCCCGGGAGGGGAGTGAAATAGAACCTGAAACTTTGTGCCAATAAAGAGTCGGAGCCTTCGGGTGACGGCGTACTTTTTGTAGAACGGACCAACGAGTTAGCTGTATGTGGCAAGGTTAAGGAAGAGT
>MNYO01000134.1 GCA_001873165.1 Candidatus Gracilibacteria bacterium CG2_30_37_12 | reverse complement strand
AATTAGCTTTCATCTTAAATATTCTCTCAATCCCTCTTTCCAATCTCTCATCTGCACCGAACTATTATTTCGCATCTTGCTATACTTCGGTCGAATCGCTTTGGTGACATACTCTGCACTGGTACAAGGAATGAGTTGGATTTTCTTCCCTGTCATCTTAAAGATTTCGCTTGCAAAGTCAAACCAAGTCATCCCGTTTTCGGGAGTAGTACCTGATAGTTGGAGAATATTCCCTCGGAAATCTCCGATATTTTCTATAACTTTCCCGATAGCCTCGGATAAATCTCCTGTGTAAGTTGGTGATCAGAATTGATCGTTTATAACACGGAGTTCGTTTCTCGTTTCTGAAAGTTTCAACATGGTATTGACGAAGTTTTTATAATCTTTTCCTCCGCCATAGAGCCAGCTAGTTCGAACTATGATAGTATTTGGATGAGTTTCCTGGGCGAGGTTCTCGCCGAGAGATTTTGCAAGTCCGTAGTTGTTAAGTGGATTTTTTGTATCTCACTCATTATACCCGCCCTTTTTGGTTCCATCGAAGACATAATCGGTAGAAAGAGTGATAAAATCTTTTTGGTACTTATGAGCGACAGTTGCAATATTGAGAACTCCAAGTGTGTTTATATCTGAGTTTATTTTTCTTTCATTACCTTCTGCTTCATCTACATTAGTATAAGCGGCACAATTCACTATGATATCTGCCATAGATTCTTTCACTCTTTGTTCTATCTGATAGATATCCATGATATCAAGAGAGGATTTATTATAGGGGATGATTTCAAATTTTCACTTTTGAGATTGTATAAAATCATGAGCGAGCATACCATCGGCTCCCGTGAGAAGTATTTTCTTCATAATTAGAATGGATTATGTGTATGAAATTCTGCAAGAGTTGGATGTTTCTTATCTTTTTCTGATACTAATAATTCTTCTACTCTGAGTCCAAATTCTCTCTGAATTCCTTCCCAATTGATTCAAAGACCTGAATCGGTATAAAGTATACCACCATCTGCTTGTGGATTATAGAAATCATCACATTTGTAGACAAATTCTGTATCGTCCTCGAGAGTGAGAAATCCGTGAGCGAATCCTTTTGGCACAAGAAGTTGTCGTTTATTTTTTCAGGAAAGCTCTACCATAATGTATTTCCCATAGGTCGGAGAATCTTTTCGTATATCGATGGCGAAATCGAGAACACTTCCTGCTATAACTCGCACGAGCTTGGTTTGGGTGTTTTGTGTCTGAAAATGAAATCCTCGAAATACCCCCCTTCCAGATAAACTCTGATTATCTTGTACGAAATGAATGCCTATACCTTGAGTAAGAAAATCCTTTTCGCTGTAGGTTTCCATAAAGAATCCTCGTTCATCTCCGAGAGCCTGCGGTTCTACGATGAAACAATCTTTGATTTCGGTTTCTATAAAGTTGAGTGACATTATTTAAGAAGGTTAAGAAGATATTATTTCCCTATAATTCCTACCATTTCTTCCAACTCGGACACTTCTGCTTGATATTAATGTGGGCGAATCAATATAAAAACTAAGCCAGTTTATCCTCTCATTGAAGAATCTATATTTTTCAATAACTTGTAAAAATCTGACTCATAGAGTCTATCTTGAACGACCCTATATTGTTCAAACTCGCTTTCGGCTTTGAGTTTAGCTTTGAGCATTGAGATTTCTCCGCTTTAGATTAATATTTCACCTCCAATCTTTAAAATATCCTCACTTTTTTGATATATCGGATTCATTCGTCGTCATCCCATGCTACTTTTATAGTTTTGTATCGCCATGAGAGTAAAAGTGTATTATCCTGCTGTCGACCAAACACTGTCTCACCATCTCCGATTCTCTCCTCGATGAGGCTATATATTTCCTCATATCGATCTATTGCTTCTTTTTCATATCTCTCCAATATCTCCAGTTCAGAAAAAATCCCCGTATCGGTATACAGGGAGAGAAATTGATGACGATACGCTAAAATATATCGATCCACTTCAGCAACAGCCTTTGGAGAATAGATTATCTTGTACATACGACCCGGGGTTGTTTAGATTGTAGCTCTGTAATTTCTGTCGCAAGCAGTGTTTTTCACTTTTTCACAGTCTCACGAGCATGAGCCCTTGCTTCTGATGGGGTGTAGAATGTTGATTTCATAAGTACAAAAGTTAAGATACATTTATCGTATTCGTTTTGATGCAAAAATCAAATTCTTTCGTATTACCACTTTTTCAATCTCTCGATCAAATTGGCAGTGATCGTCTCAAACTCTTCTTGAGACTTCTTGAGATTTTCCTGTGTTCCATATGCTCGTGCTTCCTGTTCGGTAATATCAAAAATAGCCTTGTGTTTATCTTGAGAGAGAGTCGATAGTTGTCCATAATCCTGTACTCTTCATATAGCTTCTGCGTAACTCAGCTCGACGAGTCCATTTTTACAGTGTTTGAGTGAGAGATTTTTTTTGATCTGATTAGGGAGTTTCTCTATCCAGAGTTTTTGTGAATAAATAGGTTTTTTGCTATAGACATTGTAAGAATTGATAATGTATCCGAGAAAAATCGGTTCTCCCAAAAGAACACTTCCAGCAGATATATTTTGAGTACGCGAAAGTATCTTCGCAGTCATATTCCAATTTCTTCGTTCTTGTTCGAAAAAATTCCCGATATTCTCTATTCACTGATGATTGAAAGCATCAGGCATCATAGGTACAACAAAGTAGTCAGTACCCAGAAAAATAGCTTTGTTAAGTTGTGAGAGACTCGGATTGGTATCTATTATGAAGATATCTATTTCTTCATAGAGTCATTTTTCTTTCAGAAAACGATCGATAGCGGAAGTGATATTATATCATCGAGCGAGTCCAGAGGATGCTTCATTGAAGCCACTCGCAATCATGGTTTCAAATCATGATAATTTCAGACTTCCCTCTAAAAGTGAAAGATTTTCAGATAAAGGTGTGAAAATGATATTTTTATTAATATCAGCAGTTCAAGAGATGAGTCCTTCGATTACTCCAAATATATTACTTTTTGAATCGATATCTCTTTCGATAAACTCTTCTCAAAGGGCGAGTCTGGAAAGGTTGCACTGAGGATCTAAATCTATCAGAACTGTCTTATACCCTTGATCTGCTAGCTTTTTTCCTATGTTAAAAGCAAGAGTGGTTTTTCCTACTCATCATTTATTATTTGTGAAAACTATTTGTTTCGTCCGTGGAAAGATCATGGTGTATTTTTGAGAGCTAAAATTTCTTTTTATATTAAAGATTCCCCTTCTAAAGTCAAACTCAGTTTTTTACTCATTTATAGCTACTGTGCAAAGATATTTTTGTATTTCCTTATCTTCTATTTTCTCATGCATATATTCTACTTCTTCCGTATAATCGATATCTTCAAAATAACACAGTTGCTCTCGTAAAAGTTTTTCGTTATATCATCATTGAAATACACTTTCGGCAAGAGTGGAAATATCCTTGAGAGTATATCAAGATTTGAATATGTGGTATATATCAACGTAATCTTTCCATTTCCCTCTCCTTCAGAGAGTATAGAACTTCATAGCTCAGAGAATGAGTATATCCGGTAATGAGATTCATTCAAATATGAGCCCCTTCTTTACTTGAAAAGGATAATAGAGAAAAATGATTTTGACTCAACCACTTATTATCGTGAGTTCCTCTCATTTATTGTCTACCAAAATTCTGTTTACAATATATCAGTTCTCCTTGAGTTTTGCGAGAATCTTCGTATTGTCTATCTTCTTGGATGAAAAGAGGTCGAAATCGAGACTCTTTCTATGTCAGAGTTGTAGGGCGATGGCGGTTCATCCGGCGAGATAAAAATTCTTGGAAAATATCTTTAAAATACCTATGGTACAAAGCTGATTTTCATAGAGAATCTCTTTAAACATGAAAATACAAGTTAAAAAAATGGATAGTTTTTTCGGATAAATCGTTTCTTTTCTGATCTCTTATTTTTATATAGTCAGCTCTTAGCTTTTCTAGTCAGAAAATCTGCAGCATATCTTGTATATTTTTCCAGTTTCCATACTTTAAAAATCTTTCTTCTATGGCTCTATCATCCAATTCTGAGACATCTGAAATATCCCAGAATAATTCTCGGTTTTCTTTCATGAGTGTCTCTTTGGATTGCATAGAATAGATGTTATGAAACATAATTTTATTGGGTAAATAGAAAAAAATGTAGGCTGGATTTTTTATGTTCTCTTGATTGTAAAAGGAAAAATAGTACTATCGTTGGTACTATTTTTTCATCTTGAATAATTATGTCAAAAAAAATGTCCGGAATGTGGGTCTTCTCGGATTAAAAAGGACGGATGCAACAACGCATGAAAACCTAAAAATAGATGCAAGGCATGCGGTCGTTCATTTGTAGAAAGAAGAATACGAAAACAAGAACAAA
>MNYO01000001.1 GCA_001873165.1 Candidatus Gracilibacteria bacterium CG2_30_37_12 | reverse complement strand
TTCATATACTAAGATCTCTCCTAATCAATTTATGGCCATATAGATTCTTATAATTAAAATGTAAAATTTAATCAGATTATATAAAAAAGAATTGAAAATGAGTGTATGGATTTTTTGTTTTTTGTAAAGTTTCTAATAGTAAGCTTTACTTTTTAATATTTTTATATATAAGTTTATTTATAAGTTATAACTCTTTATAAATTACTTACATGTCATGTTTATCTAAGTGCCCTTGAAATCTTTGTGATTGTGATAGATCTTCTCATAATCCACAGCGAGTGGAAATGGCCCAATCATTAAAAATCAAAAAAAATTTAGATGAGTTACTAGCTGATATTACTAATTCGCAAAGTGCTTCTAAATTTACGGCAGTTCGTGAGAAAATACGCCAAGAATATGGAGTGATTTTCCTTATCAAAGGAACAGGGGATATCATAGTAGATATAACCCCAGGATTATGTCGATTAACACGCAACAAAATACGTACTGTTTTAAAAGCATATTTTATTACTAATCATGGATTATTACTAGAAGTTCTCGAAGGAGACTCTCTTTTTATGCCTTCTTCTGAAGTAGAATAAAATCTTATTCCTCTTTTAACAAATCTTTCCCTTGTCCGCCGATGGCAGTTGCAATGATATCGATAACAGAACCAAAAACTGCTCCGAGAATCAGAGTTTGAAGGAAGAGTGATAATTCAGAACTTGCTTCTATGCTTTTTGCGACAGCATCCATTCCAGAGAGTGGATCGATAAATGCTCCAATAGCAAGTTCGATAGAGATAAGAAATCCGAACACTGCTCCACGTAAAAATGCTGGACATTTAAAACCAAATATTGGATGCCTCATATAGACTCCACCGATAGCTACAACAAATGCAAGAGTGATACGATTCGCGATGATTACCCACATAAGATCACTTTCCCAAACATCGGGCATAATCTGGAAAGAAAGGTAATATACCGTAATAGCCGCAGCGAAACATCCGAGGATTATCGCTACGAGAAATCTCTTAAAAAATGAAGGTTTCATAGGTGAAAAAGATTATGAGTATAAAGCTTCTCCCTTGTATCCTATATGAAACGAGAACTTTGTCAAAAGGAAAATATTCGGCTTCGTCATTTCGAGTAGAACGAGAAATCTTCAATAGCTTCATAATCTAAAAATTCCCACTTTTTACTGAATTAAGGAAGATTTTTCACATTCGTTCGAAATGACAATTTTTTAATATTTCTTCTCAACCTTTACTCCATCGAGGAAATAAGCAATGATTTGTTTGTAAGTAAAACCCATGTTGGTAGCAAGATAGGTAGCTCCAATTCCACTGATTCCGACACCATGTCATTTTTGTAAGTGCCCAACTCCTCCTGGATCGGTGACACTCTGGAGATAGGGGATATCTTCACAAATGGTACTTTCCCCGATAGCTCCGCTTTTGATTCGATTTTCACAGTATTGCTTGTAGGAAAGAGTTTGTCCGCTCGACTCGCTGAAATACCACGGTTTGATGGGTTTTCCGTCGTAAGTAATAATCTGTCCATTGGTGAGGTCTACGAGACGGGAAGTATTGGAACTTCGTTTCTCGTATCCATATCCGAGATATTTTTGAAATTCATCGGGATTATCGGAGCCATCATACGATTTTCCAGGGAATTTTCTATTCTCTGGTTTGGTATAGAAATATGCATAGGAACGAGCTGCTGTCAGAATAGTTTTTACTTTTTCTTCATTGTTATAATTGGAAATTTCAGCGATTCCTCGGAGATAATCCTCGAGGGGAAGTTCGTTAATTACTACCAATTTTCCTCATTCATTCTGGAGAATTATTTTTCCACGGAAAATATTATCATTGAGTGCTCCGGTAGTATCCCAACTCGGTTTTCGATCCCAACTCGGTATGACAATCAGATTCGCCTCCATTTCCACTTTGGAGAATGGATATTTTTTCTTTCCGAGAACAAGAGCGATTTGATTTGTACCACTGACTTCAAATGGGAGTTCAGGATTCTTCTTGAGCGTTCCAGAATTGATTCCAATAGTCAGTCGAGCAAGTGTATTGTCTCAGGATTTTATACGAATAGTTAAGCCTGTGTAAGAGAGTCGAATACGGATAAGTGGTCATTTCCCGAGTGTTTGTGTGTTCGATATCTGAGAATCCAGAGAAGCAAGTTTCGTTGCGTTATAATTGGGATTGATAATATTTGTACGTCCTATAGACGCAACTTCCGTTTGACGGAGATTTTGTATGAGAGTGAAGAGATTATCTCCCGGGCAGCTTGTGAAACCTACTTCTCGATGTCCCGCAAGATTCGGAGTATTGAAATCTTCGATGATACACGTATTCTTAGTACATTCTTTATGTCCGATAGAAGTTTTGTGGATGTCGATACCATATTTTTTTGAGAGAAACTCTACGATGGTTTTGAGAGTTTCTTCTTGTTCGGCAACAACAGTATCCGTCATAAAATTCCCCATGAAACTAACTCCAACGGAGCTTTTATTATTCCACATGGCGTGAGCAGCAACATTGTAATCACCTCCAGCTCGACCTTCATAAATCTGTCCGCGTTGCCCGATGAGGTAATTGTATCCGATATCACCCCAACCACGAACGACGGTATGATAATAATAAATCCCACGGATGATCGAAAAATCATCTCTATTCTTCAAATTATCTTCTGCGGTATGGTGGATAACAATTCGCTCTACTTGTTTCGTTTTTTGTATCGGCCAGACGAGCTCGTGTCCATTCTCGGTTCTCGTGGTTTCAATAACTTTATCTTGCTCATGGAAATTGGTAGCGAGATAGGTATTAATTGTTTGCACACGTTTTTCATATGCAATACTCGCATCGGATTTTGGTTTATCTTTATCAGCTTCAAGTTTATCAAATATTTTTTTCCAAGTGGGATTATCTGTATAACGAAGCGTTTCATTAGCTCACCAATCAGCTCGTTTTATGATATTTGGAAGAGTGCTTCCGACAGCTGCTTCCGCAGTATTTCCTCCAAAAGCAATATGAAGATTTGCTGCGTCTGTATCGAGCCCTATAATGGAAACTTCAGGGATTTGAATTCCTGATTTCGTTTCTATGACATAGGAAACATGACTCGTTTTATCCAGAAAGAGAGGTTCCGTGTAATAGAAATCCTCGTCTCGTCCATCCCCATCCATATCTATAGAAAGGGGGAAAATCTTAGAGTCCACCTGGATACTGACCCGAAGAGGACTATCTCCTGCCCCTATGTCGAATGTTCTCGGAATCTTTATCGTGAACATATTTTGTTTGGATACAAAATTGGCAATTCCCGTTGCCTGTTTCCAAAATGCCACGGATTTTAATCCACTATTCAGACTTACAGTAGGTTCATTTATTTCTTTAAAATTCAAGGCATGAGTTTGACCTTCGGAGGCGTAGGTATATTTTTTTACCATATGAAAGTTCTCGCCAATAGGGAAAAGGAGAGGAAATATGAGTGCTATGAGAGTAAGGAAAACAAGTTTTTTCATGGAAGATTTTGCAGGGGTTAATGATGAGAGTATATGGAAAAATAGGATTTTTTGAAGTTCTGTTCTTTTTTCTCTTTGACAAGAGTATTTATTTGTGTATAAAGAAAATGTTTAATTTTTATAAAGTTTATATTTATGTTAGCAATAGAGCTATGACATCATTTGGTTTGAGCTGCAGGGTCTCATGGTGAGGATGGTACAACATCTTATTTTCATGAACTTACTGAGAGGGTTCGTAAGGCTAGCTGACGTTTATTGCTCGGCGATAATTCTCTTCAAAAAGATTCTCTGATAGATCTCATTTGATGTGAACCACCTATGGCTCCTACTATGCCAGAAGGTCCAGGAATATATCTTTTACCTAAAGAAGTGAGAACGTTTTATCTCTTACCACATCGTGAAGGAATGATTGATGAAATCATTATGAAGGATGTATTTGGATCACCAGTTCATTTTGAAAAAAGAGAGGGTTGTACTTATAGGAGCAACGCGATTGGAAATGTTTCCTCTCGAGAATCAACAAGTTTGACCGATGAAATTGACCGACTTCTTGTACCAGGAGGAAGACTTGTATCAATAGAAACACTTACTCCAGAATAAGCTGATCTACATTATTATAGACTCAGAGAGAAAGGTTTTAAACGCGTTAGTCAAGAAGGGAAGTATTGTATTTTTGAAAAAAATAGAGTATAGATATTAGTTTAGACTTGTCCCGTAATAATATATTTACAAAAAAGAGGAGGTTTTCTCTTCTTTTTTGTATTTCTATGTATTTCCAAATAACGTTTTGTACTGTAAATGAAAATTCCAGAGCCCCGCTGCCATGAATGTATAGATATCATCCTGTCATTTTCTTCACCTAAAAATATCAGAAGCTGTTTTGTATCGCTTCATTCCACAGATAGTATTTTCCACTACTACACGAATACTGGATACCAAATGATTTTTTTCTTTTTGT
>MNYO01000063.1 GCA_001873165.1 Candidatus Gracilibacteria bacterium CG2_30_37_12 | reverse complement strand
GGTGGTCTTTTGGATAACGAGTGATGAGAGAAAGTCATGGAAGAACTTTTTATCCCAGACTTTCATTCACCGGGTAATATATCCAGATTCACGATTGATCCAAGTTTGTATGGAGCGAGACATAAAAAAGAAGTAAAGATATACTTTACTTCGATTATGGCACTGTTGGCTTTGTCAAGAGAAAATTCGAGATTATTTAGGAGAAAAAGTGGGTGGGATTGAGCTACTTATGCTTGACTTTTCATATAAAACACTATATTATAATTATTCATTAATGTTAATTGTAATTCATGCTATGAATAAGTCTTTAGAAAGTTCTCAGCAATGTGAGATTACCCTCATTAAACAAACGGGTAAAAAGATTTTATGTGCCCTTGTAGACAGTGTTCATGGATTTGAAACATTTATGATACTTTTAAGTACGACCGTATGGCAATCAAAAACAGAACTCGTAGAAACATGGATCCATCTTGTTGCAGAGGAAGAATATAAGAAACTCCTCCCGAGCAATGAATATTCTGAAACTGAAGATGTAAAAAAATCTGCTCGAAAATATATATTAAAATATGCTTCTAGCATACTCGATGAGATTACACAAAATCTTTCAAAGTTGCAACAAATAAAATCGGAATTACTCATACTCCATACACTTGTACATACTCTTTCTGTTCACGACCAGGATCGTATTATCGCTAAAGAAATGGGGATTCCCTACAAAGCATGGCAACAAATGATGGGATTCTTTTCGCACAATCCTGAATTCATAAATCTTTTCCAATTTCCCAGCACTATTCTTCAGAATGGAATGAATCAGCAAGAGAAAATATGATATATTCTCACGATTCCAGAATGAAACTTTGAACAGATCCTACCACTTGGGGAGATACCTGGTATAGACATCGGTCAAAGCAAGATACATCATCTAGACATAGATATGGAAAGTGGAGAATTTATTTTTGGTAAAATAGCTATTCCTGTTGTTTTTATTACTGAGGATGTACTCAGAAGATACGACCAAATCATTAAAATGAGTAAAGAGGAAGCTATTATACGAAATATTGCACATGATCGACTGGGCGATATCCCCGTCTGGAAAAGACGATTTGGTGGAAATGGAAAGAAAGACCGAGAAGAACCTGCACGAAAATTTGCATGGGAAGGACTGTTTTAATAACCGTCTCAGACAAATATACAATAATCCCCCGAAATTTTCGGGGGATTATATGTGATACTGTCATTCCAGTCCCATAGTGCTGGATCGGGCACAAATGTCTTGAAAAAGTGAAATTTCATCCGAAAAATATCTGGCGCAGGATTGCTCTTCGGGGAAGAATCTACCGATTTATTCCAAAGAAAGTTTTTTTAGAAAATATTTTCATTTTTCTGTAATTACATATCGATACCCCCCCTTCTTTTAGTCTATTAATTAAGCCATTTATATGCAGAAGTCCTTCAATATCTGATGCTATCGTTCTTCCACCACCCATCTCTACTAATCCCTCAGATAAATGATGCGAGAGTTTTCATTAAATTTGGATATTTACTTATCAATATAGAGTATTCTTTATTCCATTCATCAAAATGACTTTCTTCTTTCATTTTCCTGATAACTCATTCTTTTTTGATTGTCGCCAAAGTTTGATCTGCAACTTTTTCTTTTGCTTCAAGTATTTGTTTTTCGATATCCAAGTCTTCAAGTAAAATATCACTTTCTCTTTTTTTATTTTCTTGTTGTTTTTGTAAAAATTTATCTGTAATTTTTGGTAAATGCCAAATCACCAAAAAAGCTATTAATCCTGGTGCAATTAAATAATTTAGTAATGGCCACATGAATTGTCATACAATAGGAGACATATATCCCATATGTGAATGGATTGTTTCAATATACTGCAATTTATTTCAAACTATTTTATCGTCAACAAAAATAGTTAAATACCAAACCTTCTAATTCCATCCTAACCAAGCCAATACAAAACTTGCCCAAAAAGGATTCTTGAGTCTTCTGTCAATTTCATCCTTGGCATATTCAAATGAAGCATTAAACATTTTCCGCTAAGATTATGAATTAAAAACAAAGTCCCCACTCGAATGGGGACCTTTAAAATATTACTTTTCCTCAATTTCAGCGTCAACCGTTCCATCATCTTTCTTCTCGTTGTTATCGTGAACTTTCGTTCCGTCATCTCCTTCAGGAGTTCCGCCTTTGGCATAGATTTCCTGACCGATTTTCATCATAACTTCGTTCAGAGGATTCATAGCACCGTCGATGGATTCTTTGGAAGCACTCGTATCTGCGAGAACTTTCTTGAGTTCTTCGATTTTTGTTGTAGCCTCAGTTCCGAGGGCTGCATCAAACTTCCCTTCGTTGTCTTTAAGAGTCTTCTCTGCTTGATATACCGCGCTATCTGCATGGTTTCGAGCTTCGATGGATTCTTTCTTGAGTTTATCAGTTTCTCGATTGGCTTCTGCTTCTTTTATGAGACGATCCACTTCTTTATCATCCATACCAGTTGAACCTTGAACAGTAATCTTTTGTTCTTTTCCAGTTCCTTTATCCTTGGCAGTAACATGGAGCACTCCAGAAGCATCGATATCGAAAGTAACTTCGATTTGTGGAACTCCTCGTGGAGCCTGAGCGATACCAGAGAGGACGAATCGTCCGAGATCTTTGTTGTCATTTGCCATCTCACGCTCTCCTTGAAGAACATGGATTTCTACGCTGTTCTGACCATCCATAGCGGTCGAATACACTTGAGATTTGGAAGTTGGAATAGTCGTATTCCGTTCGATCATCCGAGTCATCACTCCTCCAAGCGTTTCGATACCGAGAGAAAGTGGTGTAACATCGAGCAGGAGAACATCCTTCACATCTCCTTGAATAATACCAGCCTGAATAGCTGCTCCGAGAGCAACCGCTTCATCGGGATTTACCGATGCATTTGGTTTCTTACCGAAGAATGCTTCTACTTTTGAGAGAACCATAGGAACTCGAGTAGAACCTCCGACAAGGATTACTTCGTCGATTTGTCCTACGCTCACTCCCGCATCTTTCAATACTTTACGACATGGTTCGATAGATCGCTCGATCAAATCTGCGATAAGTTCTTCGAATTTTGCACGAGTCAAAGTAACATTCAAGTTGCTTGGAACTCCGTCATTCATCGCGATAAACGGTTGATTGATTTCTGTAGAAGTTGCACTGGAAAGTTCGATCTTCGCTTGTTCTGCAGCACTTCGTACACGTTGTACAGCACTTGCATCTTTTCTCAAATCGATTCCTTCTTTTGCTTGAAATTCCGCCATAATCCATTCAAATATTCTCTGATCGAAGTCATCTCCTCCGAGATGCGTATCACCGTTCGTTGCGAGAACTTCAAATGTTCCTTCGGATCCGATTTCGAGGATAGAGATATCGAATGTTCCTCCTCCGAAATCATATACGGCAACTTTTTCGTCTTTCTTTCGATCGATACCATACGCAAGAGCTGCGGCAGTTGGTTCATTAACGATTCGTTTTACATCGAGTCCAGCGATTTTACCAGCATTGATAGTTGCCTGACGCTCACTATCATTGAAGTATGCAGGAACCGTAATAACTGCTTCTGTAACCGTTGTACCAAGGTATTTTTCTGCATCACTTTTGAGCTTCTCAAGAACCTTTGCAGAGATTTCCTCTGGTCGAACACCTTTTCCATCCCATTCGATCAAACACCCTCCGTCTGGACCTTTGGTCACTTTAAAAGATGTATTCTTCAATTCATCAGTTACTTCTGAAAATTGACGTCCGATAAAACGTTTTGCAGAATAAATAGTCTGAGCAGGATTTACTACTGCTTGTCGTTTTGCGGGCATCCCGACAATCGTTTCCCCTTTCTTATTTGCTACAATCGATGGAGTGGTTCGTCCTCCCTCTGAGTTGGGGATAACTTTTGCAGTTCCTCCTTCCATAAAAGCCACACACGAATTCGTGGTTCCAAGGTCGATACCGATAATCTTTGACATATGAAAAATAGATAAATAATAAAAATGAGTTTTAAAAACTCTTACTCCCTATAATAGGGAAAAACATTTCCCTGTCAAAACTTTTTTAGCACATTTTATGTTTTAGTGCTAATATAAGTAAAATGACTCTACAAAAAAGGCATAAGTATGCGGAATACTCATACCTCGTCTGATTTGTGATTCTTTAATAAGGACGGATCGGGAGGAGTATGACTATTTCTGTAATGTATTATGATATTCGGTAAATGTTATATCTTCTTCCCATAATTTAGTGGCGAGTTCCACTCAAACATATCGCCAATGCCAAGGTTCTTCGTGATATGTTGAATAAAGAGCATCTCGGTGGCTGTTGTCTTGATCGGGAAGTTGGATTGGATTTGATCCTTCTCTTTTCCTCCGAATGGAGGATTTGCGAGGATGATATCGAATCGGTCTTTCTCTTGGATACCTCGTATATCTGTCCTGAGAGTATTTTGTTTACTGATATTGGGATTATGAATTC
>MNYO01000008.1 GCA_001873165.1 Candidatus Gracilibacteria bacterium CG2_30_37_12 | reverse complement strand
CAGTAAGTGTTTTTTTTGGTCCAACAACGGGTCATCGTCACATAATATGGAAAATGTAAAAAATAAATAAAAGGGAGTATATAGAGAGAAATGGAAAAATCAAGTCTACTCATAATATTATAAGGAGATTATTTTCATAAGAATCATTTGTTTCCATCTTGTAAAAATACTTCTTATCAGTATCTTATGTACATCATATTATATTTCCATTATTTCTATGACTCAAACGATTCTTCATAAAGCAGATACTCGTGGCTATGCCAATCATGGTTGGCTTCAGAGCTATCATAGTTTCAGTTTCGCAGATTATTATAATCCCAAACGTATGGGATTTGGAGCTCTTCGAGTTATCAATGATGATACAATAGCTCCCGGTATGGGATTTGGAACTCATCCACATGCTAATATGGAAATTATCACAATTCCTTTGAAAGGAGATCTCGAACACCGAGATAGTATGGGAAATGGTACTATTATAAAAAGCGGCGATATTCAGGTTATGAGTGCGGGAACAGGAATTCAACATAGCGAATATAATCCTAATAGAGATGAACAGACACGACTTCTTCAAATTTGGGCTCTCCCGAATAAACAGTGAGTCACAACGCGTTATGAACAAATTACACTCAAGCCCGAAGATTCCCATAATAAACTCACACAAATTCTCTCGCCAAACTCGTCCGATGCAGGTACCTGGATTCACCAAGATGCCTGGTTTTACATGGGTAATTTTGAAACGCCGTATACTATGGAATATATCCTGAAAAAATCTGGAAATGGAGTGTATATATTTATCATCTCTGGAGATATAGAGGTCGAAGGAATTTCACTCCATCCCAGTG
This sequence comes from Candidatus Gracilibacteria bacterium CG2_30_37_12, assembly GCA_001873165.1. Taxonomy (GTDB): domain Bacteria; phylum Patescibacteriota; class Gracilibacteria; order BD1-5; family UBA2023; genus UBA1545. The sequence continues at coordinate 3,732 of MNYO01000008.1, read as the reverse complement.
ATGGAATCGGAATCTGGGATACGGAGAAATTCGCTATAGAAATACCTTTCTCCGCAAAAATATTGATTATGGAAGTCCCCATGCTCACATAATTTTTTGAAAAAATCTTATTTTTTTATCCTCATCCATTCTTCTATATCTTCTCTAATCTCGCTCACGAGTTCTAGATCCTTGATATCTGCGATTTTAAACTCGGGAACTCCGCTCTGACGCACTCCATATACTTCTCCAGGGCCTCGGAGCTCTAGATCGATTTCTGAAAGTTCAAATCCATCATTGGTGCGCTCCATAGCTTTCAATCGTTCTCCCGTATAGGATTTCGTTGTAAAAAGATAACAATAGGATTGGTCTTTCCCACGACCGACACGCCCACGAAACTGGTGAAGTTGCGAAAGTCCAAATCGTTCCGCCGCTTCTATGCACATAACTGTTGCATTCGGATTATCTACTCCAACTTCCACGACCGAAGTGGAAGAAAGAATATCTATTTCTCGATTGTAAAAAGATTGCATAATCGCATCTTTTTCCTTGGCTTTCATCTTCCCATGAATGAGTCCCACTCGAAAGTTAGGAAATACACTCTGGAGAATTTCTTGCATATTAACGGCACTGGCGACATCAAGCGTTTCCGATTCTTCTACGAGTGGAGAAATCCAATAGACCTGACGACCTGCTTGTACTTCAGTTGAGATAAAATTATATGCTTCGGTTCGCTCTGTCTCAGCCAGAACTCTCATATGAATCGGTTTGCGACCAACAGGATATTCAGACAATACAGAAATATCTTGATCACCATAAATAGTCAAAGAAAGTGTTCGGGGAATAGGAGTTGCTGTCATATTGAGAACATGAGGGAGAACTCCCGTTTTGTGTGAACTATATTGCTCCAGTGCACGACGTTGTTCGACTCCGAATCTATGTTGCTCATCGACAATCGTAAATGCCAGATTTTCAAAATGTACTGTATCCTCTATGAGTGCATGCGTCCCAATAATCACAGAAATATCCCCATTCCTGAGTCGAGATTTCACATCGGTTTTTTGTTTGGGAGTCAGTCCTCCGACCAAGAAATCGGAAGTGATTCCAAACTCTGCGAGGAGTTTCATAGAACTCACAAAGTGCTGGCGAGCCAAAATCTCCGTCGGAGCGAGAATTGCGACTTGTATTCCTATTGTTCCCTCTTGACAAAGGGGGCTAGGGGGATTTCTTCTTTTATCAATTCCTTCCACGATTCTTTCACAAACCCTCTCAAATTCATTTTCAACCTCAGAATTTGTAAAACGAAGAACTTTTAATCCGTATCATTCAAGATTTTGAGTTCTTCTTACGTCATATATTTTTGCATCATCTTCATAGTGAGAGTCCCCATCTATTTCTATAATAACTCAATATTTTGAACAGTAAAAATCAACTATAAAAGAGTCAATTGGTTTTTGTCTCAGCCAAGTAGTCTCAAGTGTTTGTAAAAAATACCAGAGTTTTTTTTCTGGATGAGTAAGATTCTTTCTCAGCTCTTTTGCTCGTTCTACGAGTTCTTTCTCATATGGGAGAAAGGGGAAATCCGTATGTTTTTGAGAAATCCCCCCTCATCCCCCTTTGTCAAGGGGGAGACTTTGTTTCCGACTCTCCAGTATCGCGTGAATCGCCGCAATCATCACCACTATGGTTTTTCCAGTTCCGACATCTCATTGAAGAAGGCGTTGCATAGAATGAGGTTTTTCCATGTCTTTCAAAATCTGAAAAAGAACCACTTTTTGTCCATTCGTCAAAGGAAATGGGAGATGAGAAATAATTTCTTTCACGGTTTCTGGATTCATCGGAATCGATATTGCTCGACCAGTACTTATTTCTTCTCCGCTCTTTTTCCGCCGAATTCCCTCGTACTGGAGAGAAAAGAGTTCTTCATAAGCGAGTTCTGTTCTTGCTCGCTCAAAATCTGCCTTAGAAGTCGGAAAATGAATCGCGGTCAGATTTATTGCTTTTGTTCGGAATCCTTTTTGAGTTCGAATTTCTTCCGGAAGCACTTCTGGAATAGAACGCAAATATTCACGAATACACCCCATTTTCCCTTCAAACCAAGCCGATGGAATATAATTACACTCGGGATACACTGGTACAATTGAGATTCCTTCGTCTTTTGCGAATTCTATATCGGGGCTCGGAAATGAAAGCTTCCCGTATTCATATTTCGGTTTCCCATAGATTTTTACCGTATCGCCCGCATGGAATTTCTGGAGCATATATTTTCTATTAAACCAAACCGCTTCCGAAAGAAATCCCGCTTTATCACAGAGAATCGCTTTGCTGAGCTCTTTGTTATTACGTGTCCGCTCCGTAGTCAGAGATTCGATTTTGACTCGAATCGTATTCGGTTCTTTTATGTTCACATAACTAAAAAACTCCAGAACCTCCGATTTGTCCTTATATGTCCGCGGATAGTGCCCAATCAAGTCTTCCACCGTCGAAATCCCGCCTTTCTGAAGGCGTTTGATGTAAGAATCAGTGGTATGGAGGAGAGATTTTGTAAGGAGAGTCATATTTATTATTGGTGATCATCTATTTCTCAGACACGAAAATCACCATCGTTATCAAATTTTCCGATGGCACGATACTTTTTATTGATGCGAAAATAATAAACATCGAGATGTTTCGGTTGTTTCTTATGAAATTTTGCTCCAGTGTTATTTCCTGTCATGAGCATTCTTTTCGTCTTTCTGTATTGTTTGAGAAGTCAATGTTTCGAGAGATAATCATAAACACCATCCCCTTCATAGATCGATATAGATTGCATATTAGAAGATTAGATATTCATAAGCTCAGACTTAGGTTTCTTCATCGTTGCTTCAATTTTTGCGAGAAGTTCCGGCGTTATCTGATCGTCGGGGAATTGTACAAACTCCGGAACGAAATCGTCATCGAAAACGTTCCCATGGATCGGATTCACTTCAAATACCGGCTGAGATCGTACCATAACGACGTATCGGATATTTTTTGTTTTCGCCTCTTTCCAAAGGCTACTGAGATTTGAGCGATATTCGCCCAAACTTATAAGTTTTGTTGTCATAGTGTGCAGGGTTATGTAATTTCAAATGTACAGACATTATAGAAAAATATTTTGGAAAATCAATTTTTTTGCAATTTCTCCAATTTTTAGAAAAGAAAGCAAAAAAATAGGAGCACCCGAAAGTGCCCCTGAATTTTGTGAGTCAAAACTCGAAATGCAAAATGAAGCATTCGAGAACCGAACATCTATTTACTGTGGGAGAAAACCTGAAGCTGTGCCACAATACTGTCCACCTCTGTGGTCGTAATTGAAATGAGCAGTATCAAAACCCAATCCACCGGAACCAAATCCAAACCATGATACGCTCGAGAAGTCGGATGAATATTCACTACCGATACATACGATTCGTAAATCCTCTTTCTCCTGCAAACGTTCATAGTGAGTCAATAGACTTGTCCCGAAACAAAAAATGAATATACTACAAAGGTCACATTGTAGTATATTTCTATTTGTCTCATGTTTTCTTGTATGGATCTCAATCGTGCTCTTAAGAACAATAGTATTTTTCGTGCCCTCACAGGAATATCCCCTGAAGAATTTCAATCGCTTTTACCTGTCTTTACTCAATTTGTCATAGAAGTAGCTCTTTCCAAACAAAACCGTAAGCGTGGATATGGAGGAGGAAGACAGGGGAATATCAGAAACCCAGAAAAGAAACTTTTTTTCAT
>MNYO01000022.1 GCA_001873165.1 Candidatus Gracilibacteria bacterium CG2_30_37_12 | reverse complement strand
ATGTTGGTTTGTTCATTTAAGCTTTCTTTGCTTCTTCGAAGCTTTACTGCTTGAAAGCAGGGGTTTTAGACCCGATGTGTTGAAATAAAGGAAATTGCCTGAAATTCGCTATCCCCGTAGCAAGCTAACGGGGTATTACGCGAATTTCTCGCTACACTACGCTTGACGACCGGCAATTTCTAAAAAGTAGTTAGAGTAGGAAGAGTGGAATCCCACGCCGCAAGCAGCGGGGTATAAGAATTTAATTATATTTATTATTTTCCTAAAAGTATGGTAGCAACACTCAATACCAAACAGATTCAAGATAGCTTTCTCTCTATCCTTGGAGGACTCACAGATAAAGAACAATCTGTTATCATCCGTCGTATCGGACTGGAAGGAGAAAAAGAAACTCTTCAATCCATCGGTAATACCTATGGTATCACTCGAGAACGTGTTCGTCAGATCGAAGATGTTGGTATTAAAAAAATTGGACGTATCGTTCGGTCTAGCGCTCTTGTTGCTATACAAGAAATTGCCGAAAAGCTTATCGCACTTTCTGGAGGTCTCATGACAAAGGATAAGCTCGTCATGGCACTTATTCAAGAAATGAGTATCGAGAAAAATCTCAATGCAGGAATTCTCGAAGTTATCGTACAATCCGATTTTGAAATCCAAAAAAGTAAACCACAAATTGGAACACAAACTTACTTCCACGCTCCTAGTGTTCAAAAGAAACTCATCAGTGCTGTTTTCAAAGAAGCAATGATGATTCTTAAGAAGAAAGGTGATATCATGGAGACTTCCGCTCTCTATGAGATTATCAAGGCAAATCTTGCTCCTACTTTTGGAAAAATCGATGTTTGTTTGATAGATGCTATTCTTGATATTTTCGATGAACTTGTAAAAGGTGAAGAAAAATATATCGGTATGACTAAGTGGAAAATTCTTAATCCTTCTACCCTCAAGGACAAAGCTATTTATGTTTTCAAGAAAGAAAAGAATCCAATTCACTTCGTAGAACTTGCGAATAAGATCTCTGATTACTTCGGAGAACCTGTAAAAGTGGCGACTATTCATAACGAACTTATCCGAAACAACGAATTCGTTCTCATCGGACGTGGTATCTATGTTCTCAAAGAATGGGGATATAAACCAGGAACGGTTCTCGATGTTATTATGGATATCTTCACCAAAGCAAGAACTCCCCTTTCTACCGAAGACATTATTGCACGAGTTCTGAAAACTCGTCAAGTAAAAACAAGTACTATCTATATGAATCTCCAGAATAAACAACAGATAGAGCGAGTCGGACGTAATATGTACCAATTGAAAAAAGCATAAGAATCACGAAAAGAAAAAATCTCTCTGAAATATTTCAGAGAGATTTTTTCTTTTATATCTTCCTATAACTGAGTGCTTCCGCCAAATGCGGAAGTTTTATATTCTCTGATCCTTCCAAATCCGCGATTGTTCGGGCAAGTTTCAGGATACGAAAATAGATACGAGTGGAAAGCTGGAGTTTTTCCATAGCATTTTTTATGAAGGCGTCTTCTTCTAAACCAAGAATACAATACTTTTCCACATCTTCATTACTCATCTCGGCATTATAGGTTTTCTTAGTACCCGCAAATCGAGTTTTTCCGAAAGTCCTGGCTTGTTCGATTTGAACCTTGAGCTCAGCAGAAGTTCGTGGTTTCTTCTTATATTCTGCAAAATCTTCTACTTTTATACGAGGCACTCGGATAAAAAGATCGATGCGATCCAGTATAGGACCAGAAAGTTTTGAGCGATATCGTTCTATTTGTCATTCGCTACAAACACATGACTTTTCTTTATCTCCGAGAAATCCACACGGACACGGATTCAGCGCCCCTATGAGAACGAACTTCGCAGGATAAGTATAGCTCGCATTTACGCGATTAATAGTAATTTCTCCGTCCTCAAGTGGTTGTCGAAGCATCTCAATAAGCTTCCCATCAAACTCCAGAAATTCATCGAGAAAAAGAACACCCTTATGAGCGAGACTGATTTCACCTGGACGCGAGTCTCGACCTCCTCCGATAATACTCACTCCACTCGCCGTATGGTGCACTTTGCGAAACGGACGAGTAAATACGAGTGGTTTATCTTTTGAGAGCAATCAGGCGACAGAATATACCTTTGAGACATCCACAATCTCCGAGAAATCCATATCGGGGAGAATAGTTGCAAGTGCTTTTGCCAACATAGTTTTTCCTGAGCCTGGAGGTCATTCCATAAGGATATTATGTCCACCAGCAGCAGAAATAGTCAAAGCTCTTTTTGCGTGCTCCTGCCCGATAATATGTTCGAAACCCGTGATATTGGAATCTTCTCGGTATTTTTCTATATATACTTTTGGATCAATGGGAGTATGAGTCGGAAGAGGTTTGGAGCCCGAGAGAATCTCAACCAAAGAAGAAAGATTATCAACACCGACGAGGTGTACGCCGGGAATAAGTGAGGCTTCCTCCAAATTTTCCATCGGGAGGAACATATATTTTATGCCTTGTTCCTTGGCGAATATCACTGACGGAAGGATAGCACTCACGCTTCGGAGCTTTCCATCGAGAGCGAGTTCTCCCACAAAGAGACTATTTTCTATATATTCTTCGAGGAAATCATGTTCGCGACAGAGAATTCCAATCGCAATCGGGAGATCAAAACTTGGTCCTTTTTTCCGAATATCCGCGGGTGCGAGATTGACTGTTATACGAGTAGACGGAAATGAAAAACCTGAATTTTTCAGAGCACTTCGTACTCGTTCCTTGCTTTCTTGGATTGCTGCATCAGGCAGTCCAACGATATTAAAAGCAGGCATTCCATTGCTCACATCGAGCTCCACATATATTTTATTTCCAGAGAGACCATTTACCGATACCGAGAAAACTTTTGAAAACATAGGAATAAGTAGTTAAACATTCTTCTTTTCAAATGATGATAATGATTTCTCTCACTTTGTAAAAAGAAATAGGCAATCCGTATGTTTTACACATAAATAATAATCGGGATGATCATCGGATTTCTCTCTATTTTAGCTACAAGAAAGAGTTCTAAGTCACGACGGATAATCTTAAGGAGATCTTTTTCTTCGATATCGGGAATATCTTTGACAGTATCTTCATACGAAGCGCGAGCTTTTTTTATCACCATCTTATGTATCTCACGAACTTCGTCTGGATAAACAAAACCACGCGTTTCGAGTTTCAAATGCCCAAGAAGGGCCTTAGTTTTTTCATCTACCTTAAATACTATGACCACCACTCCTGCCTCCATCATTTGTTCGCGTACTTCTTGTATGCGATTATTTCCAGTAACTGGGGATTTTTCACGAGTACTTAATGAGTTTTGTGATGGTCTTGATTCTATTTTTCTCTCAACTAATGATTTCTGAATTGATATATTTTTCTCTATTCTAACAGGAGAAGGTTTCTGTATTGGTTTCTCAATATTTTGAGAAATATATGGTGTTTTTTTTGTACCATGGAGATCGGTATCCAAATCCGTGAAGAAGTCATTCATAAGAAATTTTATAAGGGATGAAGTAATTATTTTATGTAGTATAAATATTTTTTGGTATCGATTTGAATCTTTGTTGTGTCCCAATTATAACTCTTCAGAGGAGAAACCTCAAAGGACGTTCCGATGAAAGCATCTTTTTCGAAAACATAAGATGTGAAGAAATTATATTTCTGCTGGAGAATAGAGTCTGTTTTGGCTCGAATAATAAATTCTTCATTGTGAAATACATAAAATGCAAATGATTCAGCGAAATCCTCATATTTATTAGACAAAGCATACCCAGAAACAAAATCTGCGATTTTTTGTCCTTTTTTCTTAGTATTAAAAGATTCCCAGGAAATAGTATAGAAGATATCAGATGGATCAGAGAAAAATCCTTTTTTGAGATAGAAAATATCGATAATATGCCCGAGTTCATGAACGAAAACTTTGAGTTGTTCCGAATCATTGGGAATAGTTGTCGAGAGAATGAGTTTATTTCCTACAACTTGTCCCCGAGGTTCCTGTCGCTCAGTATCGAGTACCAGATTTAATGGTGTCACTTTTGATTGAAAATAAGAGGAATGAATCATATCTTTGAGACGATTCAAGACAACATTATCTATTGACACATAATCAGGATTGAAAGCTATTGTCAATGGGTCTGCCTGTACTTCTTTTTTTACCATTTTTTTTGGAATATTCCTCCTAGTAATTGGCAGCGAACTTGGTTCTGAAATAACTTGAGTAACAGGGAGTGTTTGGCTTACCAATACTTCCTGATTCATAATAGATGCACTATCAAAAGTTGTTTCAAAATACGGCCCAGAAGCAATATTGTACCCAAAAAAGAGGAGAAAAAAAAGAAGAGTATAAAAAGAAAATTTTAGAGAATCTTTGTGTGTAAAATGCATGGAAGGAGAAATTTTAGAGATGGAGTTTAAAAAGACTAGAAGATGGAGTAGATATATAAAAATATAGGTTAAATAGAAAATTATGTGTGGTTAAAAATACAAGTTGTTCTCTTATCTAAGGCACCCAAGTATCAACTTTTATATTTCTCGCTAAATTTGGCTTGTTTTTGACTAATTTACCCCCTTATCTGCCCTCTGGAAGCGGGGTGAA
>MNYO01000011.1 GCA_001873165.1 Candidatus Gracilibacteria bacterium CG2_30_37_12 | reverse complement strand
ATCACAGTGAATTCCGCTCTCTACATCGCTTTTGTAAAAGGAAAAAAACAATACGTGCATGATGAAACAGTTCTCGAATATGCTCATAAAGATGAGCAGGAAATTCTTGCTTATGAGCGAATCGGGAAGGTAGAAATCAAGGAACATTCTGCCCCACTTCGTATTCGAGTGATTCATATCATCACCAATAAATATAAAAAAATACTTAGAAAATTTCTGGAGAGCACTTTCTTAAGAAGACTTTCTATTTTTACGCTCATCTTCATTTTTGTCCTCTCTTTTGTTCCACTTATTGGAGGAAAATCACTTGCAGGACATGTAGGTTTTACTTTGATGCCATGATCTGATAAAGGATTTGTTTCATATGCCGTTTATGGTGCAACGGGGGAACGAGCCCTGTCCATCGACCGAGCAACTAAAAAAATAGCAGAGATTCTTTCAAAATACAAAGAAATCAATTTCTATACTATGACCACGATGGACGTGAAAAACTCCACCGATCCGGGAATTACCATTAATATTACTCTGAAAAAAGTTGAGGAACGAAAAAAACTCGGACTCATGGATGTGTTCACTTTCGATACGACTCTCGGGAAAGATTTTGATAGCTTACGAAAAGAATGATTTGATGTTGCTTCTAAGGTACAGGCAGGAGGACCGCCAGCTGGAAAATCCGTTGCTATGAAACTCGTAACTAATGATACTTCTAAACTTGATATCTTGGCAAAAGTTGCTGCAGATTTTGAGAAAAAAATTCGGTCATACAAAGGATCTAAAAATGTAGAAAACTCCTCAGGAGATACACCGGGACAGTTTATATTTACGCTCAAAAAAGATGTTATAAACACAATAGGAATCAGCCCCTCAGTAGTTATCGGGGAAATGCTTTCTATGATGAATGGAGTCGGTGTCGGAACCATCGCACACGACGGAGAAGATTTGGATGTCATCCTGAAATACGCACAATTTATCAATGTCATAAAACCCGATGATATTCTCGCGCATACTTTTTCAGTTGGTCCAAAAACATACAGAATGGGAGATTTTATAGATCCTGTATTTAAGAATGCGGTGGCTTCTGTAAAACGAGAAGCATGGCTTATAATCGTATCCATCGGAGCTGATTTTGAAACAGGAATCAACACAACAGAAGTACAGTCAGAATTTACCAACTTTGCAGAAAATTATGATTTCCCACCAGGAATCAGTTATAAGACTGGAGGAGAGAATGCTGATAATGCCGATTTGATAATGGCGGTTTTAACGGCGTTCTTTATCGCTATTCTTGCAATTTTCGCTCTCCTTACGCTTCTCTTTAATAGTTTCACACAACCAGTGATTGTTCTCTACTCGGTGGTTATGGCACTTCCGTATGTTATGATTGGACTTTTGTTAACCAATAATCAATTCTCTCTTCCGTTTGGGATTGGGTTTATCGCCTTTACTGGAATCGCGGTAAATCACGGAATAATCCTGATCGATGCAATCAATATCAATCTCCGAAAAGGAATGCAATCATTTACAGCACTTGTAGAAGCAGGGTCGAGTCGTTTAGAACCTATGCTTCTGACAACTCTCACGACAGCTCTCGGAATCCTCCCAATCGCTCTCCGGGATAAGTTCTGGTCAGGTCTCGGATTTACTATTATCTTCGGACTCATAGCTTGTACTTTTATCACCCTTTTTGTCGTAAAAGGTCTCTATTATGAGGTGTTTATGGTGGAACATACATTTGGAAAAAAACTTCTCTCTATCGTAACTTTCCTCCCAAGACTTCTCTGGAAAATAATAAAAGGAATCTTTGGTAAAAGTAATGGAAGAAGAGGATAAAGGATTATTTTTAATATTTTGTCAAATTTCATTTATGTCCCATAATACATCTACGCCTCAGGCTCTCTCAAATTGGAAGTTATTTTTGGAAATACTCGGAAAGCAAGTTTCTATACGAAATTCGCTCTTTTGGCTCTTTCCACTCCTTTTCGTATATGTTGCACTCGTGGTAAGTGAGCCATATTTTTATAAGCTTTTTGTAGATAATTTACAAGTGTCTATCGGGAAACCAGAACTCTTTGCACAAACCTCCTCTTTATTTATGCAGATTTCTATTGTCTGGGTTCTGCTTGTACTCTTATCTATTGGAACTTTTACATTGTATGATTTTTCTATTCAAATGCTTATGCATGGGGATTGGAAAAAATTTGCTCTTACTACCTCGAAGAAGATAATGCAGCTTCCGATGGATTATCATATCTCTACAAATCTCGGAGAACGACAAAAAATTTATGATCGAGGAATAGATGCGATATGGAATACTGGTTATGAAATGTATCTCAATATACTTCCACAGATATTTATATTTACTTCTCTTCTTATATTTGGATTTTATATTAATCCACTTATGATGCTTATTTCACTTTCGGTTATGCCCATAGGGATTATTATTTCTATGACTGTATGAAAAAAAGTACATATACTTCAGAAGGCTGCCAATGATCTTTGGGATAAAGTTTTTGGTCGATTCTGAGATGGTCTTACAAACATTAGTATTACGAAACTTTATGCACGGGAAGAATGTGAGGCAAAAATCATAGAAACAGTTATTGATAATGCTGGGAATAAACAATTTCATATTCGAAAGATTTGGAGTTTTTTGAATGCTGGAGGAAAAATCCTTGAATTTATGGGGAAAATGGGTGTAACGATTACTGGAGTTTTTTTTATACTTCATGGAAAGATGACGCTCGGAGATCTTTTTTTCTTTGTAGCTCTTGCATGACGTATTTATGCACCACTTCAAACATTGGAATATTCCTACAGAAATATTATTCGGCATCTCGCTGATTTTGCAAAAGTTCGCATTATTCTCAATATGGAAAATGAGCCAAATAATGGAACAAAAATACTCACAAAACTTCAAAATTCTCTCAGCTATAATCATCTCTCTTTCTCTTATCCATCCAACGATCGAGAAATCCTCAAGGATATCTCGTTTGCAATTAAAAAAGGACAGAAAGTTGCCTTCGTTGGGCATACAGGATCGGGGAAAACCACTCTGACTCAACTCCTCACAAGGTTCTACGAGCCAAGTTCTGGATCGATAGAAATCGATGGAACGGACATTCGAGATTTTACTCTGGAAAGTTATCGAACCAAGCTCGCAGCAGTGTTTCAAGATACGACACTTTTTAATGATACCATTCGTCATAATCTGGAATATGTGCGTGACAACGTCACTTTCGAACAGATTAAAAAAGCTTGTCAGCAGGCAAATATTCTGGAATTCATAGAATGATTAGAAAAAGGATTCGATACGGAAGTAGGGGAGAGGGGATTGAAACTCTCGGGAGGAGAGAAACAACGTATCGCTATCGCTCGTGCTATTATTGCTGATCCAGAAATTTTGATTCTCGATGAAGCAACCAGTGCACTCGATGCGAAAACGGAAGCTATGATTCAAGATGCTTTTAATAACCTCATGGAAGGACGAACTTCTATCATTATCGCTCATCGACTCTCGACGATTCGTCATGCTGATTGTATATTTCTCTTCGAAAAATGAGAACTCATTGCTTTTGGTTCACATAATGAACTCTACATCTCCAGTTCGGTTTATAAAGAAATGGTGGATTATCAGAAAAATGGGTTTGTAGATGAAGGAGTTTTAGATACTATAGCCGCAGAATAATTTTCATTTTTATATTTTTACTCTTATAAATTATGTCTTTTCTCAATAATCTTTCGTGGCGTTATGCTACGAAAAAGTTCGATGATTCTAAGAAAGTATCCACAGAGAATCTCGAGCAGATTCTCGAAGCCATTCGTATGACTCCAACTTCATTCGGACTTCAGGCGTATCATTTCTATGTCGTAACGAATCATAAGATTCTCATGAAAATTCAGGCTGCCTCATGGAATCAGTCACAGATTGGAACATGTTCACATCTCATTGTGATGTGTGCCCGCAATGACCTGATGCAAGCGAAAGATGAATATTTCAATGCGATGTCAGGAGGAGACTCTGAGATTCGTGCAAACCTTGCTGGGTTTGAGCAGATGGTGGATGGTTTTATTCCCCGTATTTCTTCCGAATGGGCGAAGAAACAAGTCTATATCGCCCAAGGTTTTATGCTTGCTGCTTGCGCAGAACTCCAGATCGATAGTTGTCCGATAGAGGGATTTGATTCCAAGGCAGTAACAGAGATTCTTTCACTTCCAGAAAATCACGATATTTCGGTTATGATTCCCATCGGATATCGTGCAGTCGATGATAATCCACGACCGAAGGTACGATTCTCGAAAGAGGAATTGTTTACATTTTTGGGGGAATAAAATTTTATTAAATTCTTATACCCCGCTGCTTGCGGCGTGGGATTCCACTCTTCCTACTCTAACTACTTTTTAGAAATTGCCGGTCGTCAAGCGTAGTGTAGCGAG
>MNYO01000035.1 GCA_001873165.1 Candidatus Gracilibacteria bacterium CG2_30_37_12 | reverse complement strand
ATGTTTCCACTTTGAGAGCATAGTAGAATCTATCTGATACTTGGAAGCTACTTCATTGAGTGTTCCTTGATTAGAAAGAATATCAAGTACTGCTTTTGTCTTAAAGGTAGCAGCATACCTTTTACGATTCTTGGACATAGAATATTTGGTTAAAAAGAACAGAAATAATGGTATCATATTTCTTGTCTTAATCCACCTCTATTTTTTGTCCGAGAATGTTAGACCATTATAGAAATACAAAAAAGAAGAGAAAACCTCCTCTTTTTTGTAAATATATTATTACAGAACAAGTCTATTCTTGAACGAGAATATTTTCTGATTTGCAAAATAATATTTCTACATATACTTGTGCTTCGCTATTTCTGGAGAGATGGCAGAGTGGTTGAACGCGCTGGACTCGAAATCCAGTATGGTGGTTTTCCATCATCGGGGGTTCGAATCCCCCTCTCTCCGCCAAAAGACAATATAGAATATATCCACCTGAGAAAGTGGATATATTTTTTTGAAAGTTTTCATTATTTCCCAAGATTCATAACTGAAAAAATATGCTTATATTTGAAAAAAAGAAGTTTCCTCTTATACTCTTCATATCTTTTTAATCACCATCTTATATATCCTATGTCACAAAAAATCTCTCTGGAAGATATTCAAACTCGTGTTTCGGCTATCTATACAGAGACACAGAAACGAGTTATTGGTCAGGATATCCTTATTCGTAATATCCTCATTGCGTTATTTTCAGGAGGACATATCCTCTTGGAATGAGTTCCTGGTTTGGCGAAAACATTGACCGTGGAAACTATTTCTCAAACACTTGGACTTCATTCTGCACGTATACAATTTACTCCCGATCTCTTGCCTGGAGATTTGACGGGAGGACAGATGTACAATCAAGCAGAGTCCAAATTCTATACCAATAAAGGTCCTATTTTCACCAATTTCCTCCTGGCAGATGAGATTAATAGAGCACCAGCAAAAGTGCAATCTGCTCTCTTGGAAGCGATGCAGGAGCGCCAAGTGACGATTGGTGGAGAAACTTTTACACTCCCTACTCCGTTTATCGTCCTTGCGACACAAAATCCTATAGAACAAGAGGGGACATATCCACTTCCTGAAGCACAACTCGATCGTTTTCTCCTCAAAACATTGGTAGATTATCCGACTCGTACAGAGGAGATTGAGATTATGAAGCGTATGAATTCCTGAGTACTCTGAGAAATCCATCAAATACTTTCTTGTGAGGAGATTATTTCTATTCAACAGATCATCACAGAGCAGGTTCATGTGGATGAAAAAATCTATGAATATGTGGCAAATATCGTCCTTGCGACACGAAATTCTCGACAGTTTGGATATATAAAAGGGGAAGATTATATCGATTTTGGAGCCTCACCTCGTGCATCGATTGCACTCATAAAAACCGCCAAAGTTTTAGCGGTTTTCGATGGACGTTCTTATGTGACGCCAGAAGATATTCAATCAGTCGTGTATGATGTGCTTCGACATCGTATCTGACGAACTTTTGAAGCAATCGGACAAGATATAGGAGTTGACCAGATTATCAGAGAAATACTGGAAAATATTGTGGTAGTGTAGAAATTATAATTGTACTTGTGATAAATTAAGCACAACCTCTGTTGAAAGTGGTGTTGTAGCTAATATGTGTACGAGCTGTGCATAATCTGATCCTCTTGCTCTTTGTCCTGTTGTATTCGCCAATATGATTTCTATTTCTTTATCTGTATAAGGTACTTCTGGCATAAAATGATATGTTTAGTATTTAAAATAAAAGTAATTTCGATATGTACTTCCTTGAGATTCTCGTATTTTAGGAATGAATATTACGCAAGTAGTTATAAGAGGAAATCCTAAGTGAACCTTAAAGAAACAACATTGGGAAACAAAAACTCTCTTTCTTGTAAGAAAGAGAGTTTTTTATTGTTGCTTAATTGGTGCCAATGAGTAGAATTGCCCGCCTCTCTGTCGGCGGGACGGCTCTCTTCGTTTTCGGAATGTCATTCAAAACATTTCTCATCCCGAATTCTCGGGATTACTCAGATTCAATTCTTCTCTTCCTGTTTTTTTAAATTGCTTTAATGGTGCCAATGAGTAGAATTGAACTACCGACCGCAGGGGTATGAATCCTGTGCTCTACCACTGAGCTACATTGGCATGGTATTTGAAATGAAAATATATGTCGGTAGTTGACTACCGTCTGTTAGGGGTATGAATACTCGTGCCCATACCACAGCAGCTACATTGACAAATACATTATTGCTAATAAATTAGCTCGCCCATTATATAGAAAATACGACAGAGTCAAGTTTTTATAATATTCATTTTTATGGGAAAAATTTTAGGGACACAAGAATCGCTTATGAACTATGCTGGATGGTATGCAATGCGATATTTTCCTTCGCTCCAAAAACTCCAAGAAGCACTTATGAAAAAGTCTCTGGATAATGAAATTATCGTGAATGCTGTTATGAAGGAGATATCCGCATATATATCTGAAGAGCGAACGGTTGATGGTTTAGTACGAATGTATACAGAACAGAGTAAAACTCGCCCATATATCGAACAAAAACTCCGATCGAAAAAATTTGGGAAAGATGTTATTATGACAATTCTTAATTCCTATGAGGAGAGCTTTATTTCATGGGATCTCTACGAACAAAGCATTACTCAGAAGATACTTTCCTACGTACAGAAAAATAAATCAAAAAGATATATTATCGGAACATTGAGTCAAAAGTATCCAAATTTTAAACAGAATATTCTTGTGCTTTTAGATCAAATTTCTCCCGATGAGACGGAATCTATTCAGGAGGAATATATAAAACTGTCCCAGAAATTTGATAGTCATAATTCAAAAGAGCGACAGAAAATCGTACAAAAACTCTCTATGAAAGGATTCTCGTATGATAGTATCAAAAAAGTAATGAGAGAATTGGAATAGAATTGTTCCTACATTATTTTTCCATGAGGCGTACCTTCATGAAATCAGGCATTTGTTTGCACTCCAATCACGGCTTTCTCATGAAATTCCTTAAGATTTTTTGCTCCAATATATGTCATAGAAGACCGAAGTCCTGTCATACAATCATCAATAATATCTCCAACGGATTCTCGTCATTTTTTGAGGTATATTCGAGAGGTAGAGATTCCTTCTTGAAAGAGAGCGCGTTTTGCTTGTTCGAAAGGAGAAAGTTTATTGGTTCGAAGGTTTACGGCTTTTCATGAAGCCATTCCATAGTTTTCTTTATACATAACTCCATTGGTGTCATAATAGATATCTCCTGTGGATTCGTAAGTTCCAGCAAAAAGTGATCCTATCATCACATGACTTGCTCAAGCAGCAAGTGCCAGACAGACATCACGAGGCTCTCGTATACCTCCATCAGCCCAAACAAATCCCCCAAGTTTTCTCGCC
This sequence comes from Candidatus Gracilibacteria bacterium CG2_30_37_12, assembly GCA_001873165.1. Taxonomy (GTDB): domain Bacteria; phylum Patescibacteriota; class Gracilibacteria; order BD1-5; family UBA2023; genus UBA1545. The sequence goes on along the minus strand of MNYO01000035.1, from coordinate 1,278 downwards.
TCCTTTGAACAATGATATACTGCAGAAAATTGTGGGCGTCATACTCCTGTTTTCATACGTGTTGTACACATAGCACCAGGGCCTATACCTACTTTTATTCCATTCGCTCCAGCTTTTATAAGTGCGGAGGTGGCTTCCGTTGTAATGACATTTCCAGCGATGAGTGTTGGATGTGGTCCAAACTCCTTTCGGAAACTTTTGATGGCTTCTATCATATTTTTTTGATATCCGTGAGCGGTATCAAGTACGAAAATCTCCACTCACATATCTATCATCGCCCGAGCTTTTTCCTGGAAATTATTAATCCCGAGTGCCACTGCTACAGCAAGTTTTCCATCTGATCCAATATTTGGACTATAGATTCCTCATCGAACAACATTCGTTTTTGTAAGTATTCCAAGAAGTATTCATTCCTCATTGACAATAGGCAGGCTGGAAATGCCTTCTTGCTCCATTAAATTATAAGCATCTTCTCAGGAAATAGTTTCTCTTGCGGTGATGAGTGGTGGTTTTCTGAGTTCCCTAAGACGTGTAAATTGATCGATTTCTAAAAGATCCTTCTCTTTGAAAATCCCTATAGGACGGTTTATTTCATCGACTCATATGACACATAAATGAGATCGTTTATAGAGAATTCCTAGAGCATCACGAACGGTATTTTCAAGTGTCACTGTGATAGGAGTATCAAACTGTATATGTGCTTGCTTAATAGATGTCACAATTCGTTTCATAACAGAAAGATCCATATCTTGAGGAAGAATTCCGAGACCTCCGTATCGAGTAAGCGTTTCCGCAAGACGTTTTCCAGTAACTGCATTCATATTTGCACTTACGATAGGAATACTCGTACCAATAGGGGATTCTGGAATGATAGATGTATCATGAAGTCGAGAGTTGCCATCAAAATAGTTTTGAAAGAGGAATACATCTTCATAAGTAACTTCCTCATTTTCATATCGTGGATTGGAAAACTGCATAAGGTGGAGAGTAAATAAATAATATTTTTTATTTCAATTTAGTGGGTTCAAAACCCCGTGACTTTAGTCCGATTGTAACTTTATTAAACACGTTCCATAATAACCAAAATCCCAAAATCCCCAAAGAAAAACTTGCAAAATATGGAAAAATAGAGAAAAAGAAGGAGTTCATCTCCTTCTTTTTGTATCCTGACTATCTTCTTTATGTTTTCCACTCTCTCAAATCTCGAAAAAGCTATGAAATCTCCTCGGATATTCCGTGGACTTACGGGAATATCGATAAATGACTTCGAGAATCTCA
>MNYO01000122.1 GCA_001873165.1 Candidatus Gracilibacteria bacterium CG2_30_37_12 | reverse complement strand
TTATCTCAAGCTCAGCCTCCGAAGCTTCTTCTTTGATTAATTTAAACCAAGGTTCTAGCTCTAGTCCTAAGATTCAGTCTTTTAATACCAAGTTCTTACCCAATGAGCTAAGTACCTATTTTTTTCTTTCAAGACTTCCATTATTAAACGATTCAACCAATCCAAAAGTGAAGTCAAATACTCCTTCCGTAAGTTCCATAGATTTTAGTTATTTCAAGTCGATTTTATCTCTTCTGCTTTTTAAGTTCTCTATTTTATCTTGAAGTTCTCTCTTTTTAGAAGTAAACTCATCTTTATTAATCAGTTCTTCTAATAACATATTTGTGAGGTTTCATAGTTTCTTTTCCTCAGAAATAATACTAGAGTTAAGAGTTTCAAAGATTTTGATTCTCGTTTCAAATTCCGAGTTAAAATTTTCTCTGATAGTTGCATAAATCCATTTTTGAAAGTCAGTTCCTATTTCTATGCTTTCCAATATATCTCTAATCTGTGCCTCTAGAACCTCCACTCTGGTTGTTTTTTGATCACAAGCGATGTTCTTTCCTCGTTTCGTGCAATGATAGTATGTATATTCATTTGTAATTCCTGTTGATTTTATGTATTTATTCTTTGTCTCGGCTGTAATGGCACATCAGCAACATCAGCAAGTAATCATCCCTGTATATGGAAACTCCCTATTCTTGGCCTTTGGTGCTCATTCTCTTCATAGTAACGACTGAACCCTATGATACTCGGCCATACTGATTATAGGAGTATGTATTCATTGCTTTAGTTCTCCATTGTATTCAAAGTATCCTGTATAAAAGATATTCCTAAATATCCGTTCTCATGATGATCTTGTAAGTTCTCATCATCCTGATTTTCTTTTTTTAACCGTTCTGAGTCCATACTCATTATTCGCTATGCGTAAGGTTTTCCTGATAGAATAATTTCATGTGAGCATAAGTTCCCACATCTTCCTGACTATCTGATACCTTTCGTTATCTAAGGTGATAGTTTTATTCATAATATCATTTAAATACCCTATAGGCACTGAACTCGGCCTAATTCATTTCGCATATTTACTGTCTAATCATCTCCTCACAGCCTTTTTCAGATCTAAGATATACTGATTAGCCATACCGCTTTCTACACTCATAAGGAGCCCGCTATCATATGAGGTGTACTCCTTTTCATTGGTCACCACCTTACTCAGAAATCAACTCTGAAGCATGTATTGAAGTTTTCCAGAATCTATGGGATTTCTGGATAATCTATCTAGTTTCCATGCGAGTATTCAATTAGCTTCGCCTTTTTCTATCTTTTCAATCATAGTGTTAAAATGCTCTCTTCATGGATCTTTTGCTGATTTGCTCTCAATAAACTCTCATACAATAATCTGGTTATTATCTTTGGCTTTCTTTCGCATTATCCTCACTTGATCATCAAGGGACTGAACTTATCTTTCATCTCCTTCTGTAGATTTTCTGGCGTATAAGAAATATTTGTTATTGTCCATATTTTCATGAATTTTAAAAAAAGTAAAATTATTTTAGTTTATTATGCAAGTTTATTGTCTTTTATACACTTTTCTTTCAAGATTCTATCGAGTTTTTGGCTCTTGTAATAGAGCCCTGAGCACTTTCGACATTTTAAATTACCACCTATATCATAGAGTATAAATACCTTACATGAGCATAGAGGACATTTAAACCACTTTCTATATCATCCATAACTCCCTTTGCTGTATACTATCTCTATACCATTGAGTCGTATCTTCAAGAGCTCTTCCCTAAGCCTCTCTTCCACTTCTTTATACAGGGATTTCACAGTAATCCTCGGGCATTGATTTAATGATTTATTCCCTAAATGATTAATCCTTAATGTTTTCATTTTTTCATTGATTATTATTAAATTGTTGATTTTCTCCTAGGAATGTATTTTCAGTATTTACATTGATGGTCATCTTTGGATTTTTCATATCAATGAGAGTATTGATTGCTGTAAGATAATTCCTATTCTGTCTGTCTAATTCTTTTGATAATATGGCTAGATAGTTAACTTTTTCTTTTGAAGGGTAATTCAGATTTAAATCTGTTTCCATGAGTTTAGAGACTGAAATTATCCTTTTGAAGCTATTAGCAATGATTTCGCACAGACTTATCTCGAGAGAAGTCTGGCAGTCATATTCTTTTGTGAGCATTGTGGCAAATCATGCTGTATTGCCCTGAATACTTCATAGCATTGAATGTATAGACAATGTCTCATCTGTATTATTTTTTTCCATGATTTTCATTTTTAAATAAGTAAATAAATTTAGAACATAGAACACATTACAATAGGCATCCCTATTTTAAAGCAATCTTTGACCAATGTTCTATGTTCTATTGTTCTACAATATTTCCACTCAATAGAATGTCTCTTTTCATAATCTCATCTTCGTCTTTTGATAGCGTGAATTTCTCCAGAAGTATTTCTGGAATTCCCATTGATCTGTACCGCTTTCATCACAAAACGTAGGAATAAGGTCATTTATTTCCGTATGTCTTATCTTCTTTCATTTATTATCAGGGAATTTCTCCAAGTACCACTCCCAGAATGTATTAGCCTCCTCTTGGCTCCTATCTTCTAGTTCTCTCTTGTCCTGGTTATCGAGTGCGGGCAATTTCTTATATTCATAAACCTCAGGAAATGAGTAGTATAACCATGCTAAGTAATTTCTTACAGTCTCCCTGTCCTTGACCTTCTTATTAATAATCTCTCAATTCTCTAATGAGAAGTTACTTTTGATAATCGAGAAACGTCTGTTTCATTTTTCTTTATCATCCAATTTCAAAGGACTATTTGAGTTCGAGCTCACGAAAAACCATGCGGAATTTTCAATTTGGTACGGTTTTACATTTTTCTCATTCACTGTCAGTTTTTGTGCTCAGACAATGTTTTTAAGTCTGTTAAGTATTGCTTTGTCTATGTTGGTGTTATTCGAAGTCACTTCTGCAAATTCAACCACCAACTTCTGTCATTTATATGTATCAAAAGAGCTCTGAAGTTCTCTTTGTCATAAATTCGTAAGCACATTACTCTCTCAAAAAATCGTAGCCAATAGAGACATTAGTGTTCATTTTCAGCTTCATCCTTTTCAATACAAAACAATGCAAGGTAAGGTAAAATCATCAATGTTGTCATGCTTATATAAAATTGCTCTGTGCAGGTAGTCTATATTTTCCTGCTTATATCAGCATACATTTTCTATTAGGTATTTAATATTGTCATCTAATATTGGATCTTCAGAGGGTTTTAAAATATCTCTTTCATCCAATAGATTCAAGTGTCATGGAACATCTTTCAAGCTATAACAAATATTATCAAATGATCTGATGGTCCATTCTTTTCTCATTTCAATGAGATCTTTCATTGAGCACATAAGATTTGAGCAAACCTCTGCAGTGGTGAAAAAAGATCTCTTTTCGACCCAATAATACTTACAGAGCATTTTGATGTATATATACGTTTCTTTAGCGCATGACTTCGGGGTTTCTAGCATAGAGTATATAAGTTAAAATAATAGAAATAGATTAATTCTTAAGAATAACCTCAACATCTGGTAAGAGAATGGGACTTAGTAAGGCAATTAGTTTGTTAGCCTGTTCCACTGCTTCTTCCCTTGTTAAAATAATTCCAAATTTGTTTTCATAAAGAACTTGAAAGTCCTTTATCTGTAGATGTGTTAGTGCCATCCATGGGATTAGTTAATAATTCAATGCATTAAATCAAAAGTAAATTGGGCCTGAGATGAATATAACCGAAACACAAAAAAACCCAGGCGTTGGTTAGCGTGGGTTCGCGTAAGTTAGCGTAATGCTTATTTTAAGCCAATTTGAATCAATTATTAACTTCGATGAAATTTAATTCATCCTCAATATCTAGATTTTTTCTTAACAGATTCAAAAGATTATTTTTTGTATCTGTAAGTCTTTTGTTATCATCTCGTGAATCTTTTTGCTGAAAGATATCCATTCAAGAAAATTTGGAACACACCACATATTCTCATCTATTCTTAATTAAGACATCCATCATTACATCATAATTTCAATGCATGGAAATATTGAATTCCTTTTTATTCTCTTTGTTTATAAATAAATATCTTAATCTATCATAAGTCACACACTCACTGATATATATTATATTTGCACTACCATTTATATAATTACGATTATAGTAAAATATGTTTCATTCCTGATTACTCTCATCGCTTATGATTGGAAATATCGTGGTATCTCAAATTTCTTCAAGATGATTTTTCCAAAATATCCTACCGCTTTCATCCTGTGAGTTATAGATTGTCTTTATTTCCTTGATTTTCGAATCCTCATAATAGAAAAAGGAGCAATCAGAGTCAATGGCCAATATTAGCTCATTCTTATTTTCTTCATCCAATTCTTCAAGCAAAATCATTAACCATTTTGCTATGTACTCGTTTTTATAAATAGCTAATGAATGAACCAGTAGTTCAATATCAAAGAA
>MNYO01000010.1 GCA_001873165.1 Candidatus Gracilibacteria bacterium CG2_30_37_12 | reverse complement strand
TAAAAAATCCAACTTCTTCCGTTGAAGGAATCGATTGCATATGGCTTTTAGATGTTTCAATGAGTATGGATGTAGAGGATATTACCAATAATACCCCTCCTCTTTCTCGACTTACTAGATCAAAATCGATTATAGAGAATTATATGATAACTCATCCAGAGAATCGGTATGGGCTGATTATTTTTGCAGGAACATCGCGACTTATTTCTCCTCTCACAACGGAACATTCTTCGATCCTTACATTTCTCGCAAGCATCGACTCCAAAAGTATTTGAGAAGGCGGAACCGATTTTCATCAAGCACTCCAACTCTCACTCGATCGATTTGAGGCTCAAGAATCCATACCACACACGATCATACTTCTGAGTGATGGCGGAGATAAAGAAAACACATTCGATACGAGTTCCATAAAAAACCTTTTTATCGGGAAAAATGTAAATCTCATAACTATTGGTATAGGAAATACGAAGCCCTCCCCTATTCCTATCGGTCGAAATCCGATTGGAGAAATAGTTTACAAGAAATTTCAAGGCGAAACGGTTCTCTCAGGACTCAATTCAGAGAGTCTCAAAGATCTCGCAAAAATTGGTGGATGATCCTATTTGGAATGAAATTCTCTCGAGAAAAATTTAGAAAATTCTCTCACGAAAATTACTCGCCAGACATTTCAAAAAACGTGAGATATTTCTCATGATACGACTGTATGATTTTTTATAGCAATAAGCCTTTTCTTTTTTCTCGTCTTTCTTTTATTTCCCTCTTATTTTTTTGAAACAATGAAACGATTTATAATATTTCTCGTACTTCTGATTGTTTTTGTTGGAATGTATAATGCATCTACTCTGCAAAGTTCTATCTTGGGATTTTTTGGCGATTCATCGTACCAGAAAAATAATCTTCTCGATGCAGAAAAATACTATGGAAATATTTTAAAAACTTACTCTGGATCTCATCTTCTCGAAGCGGACACTCTTTATAATCTTGGAAATACATTTTATCGACTCGGTGAAAAAGAAAAGAATCAGAAAAGAGTTAAGATCTGGAAAGAATCCATAGGAAATTATACGAAATCTCTTGCTCTGAGAACCGATGCACAAACAGAAGAAAATCTCGCTTTTGTAAAAGAAAAACTTCAACAAGAAGAAAGAAAACAGGAAGAGGATAAGAAAAAAGAACAAGAAAATAAAACCAGTTCTGGATCAGAAAATCAACAAAAACAAACAGAAGTAAATAAAAGTGGCTCATGACAACAAGAGGAAATAAAAAAAGATGAATCATGAAAAGATTCAAAAACAGGAAGTGGTACTGAGAAAAATGAAACGAATACTGGATCGGGAAAAGATGCTAATAAACCACAATCTGGACAAAATTGGTCCAATGGATGATCTTATAATCCAATAGGCTGACAAAATAAAGATGAGATCCATTCAAATTTATCCCCTTCTGATAAACAAGAAGTAGAAAAATATTTGGAAGATCTCAAACAATTTGCCAAACAAAATGGAAAACTCCTGAATCCTGAAAAACCATGAAATATAGGGAATAGTATCTCGGATCAGATACGAAATTTCTTCTGAAATGATTCTTTCTTTCAAGACATGATTCCAAATAATGATGGCAAAAAAGATTGGTAAGAAAATTTCTCTAGCCTTTTTAAAAAATTGACAATATTTTTTATTACGTATAATTACTAAGACGAAATAAATATACTATTCTATTTTTACCTTTCTTCTTATGAAAATATTATCCGCTTTATTTATTAGCTTCTTTCTCTTAATAGGAAGTTCATTTCAAAATGCTTCTGCTTACACTATTAATTACACACATTCTGACTTACAATACACGGATTCTGGTGTTCAAATATACGGAATATCTGGGAAGGATTTCCTTGCAAAAGGATTTGCTGGTCAAGTAGATTATATTAAGAATTTCACAAATGGAATGGATATTCCTTTTGTGAGAGGACAAACAGGTGATATTTTCGGAAGTGATAAAAATGATTATTTTCACGGTTTTTATGATTATTACAATAATCGCTTACTGGGAGGAAAGTGAGATGATTTCTATGAAGCACAACCGACATATGCTATGTTCGAGAAACCAGGAGAATGAACAGATATATATCTGGCATATGGAAATACGGGACCGGCTCAAGAAAATATCGAAAATATCATATCAAAAGGAGCGTCAAGAGTATATGGAAATGCATCTGATAATCTGATATTTGCCGAATGAAAAGGTTCCGAAATCCATGGTGGGTGAGGAAATGATGTCATGTTAGTAAATGGTCTTCATGATAATTTTTCCGGAGAAGATGGAATCGATACAATCATTTTTCCATGATCTGTCCATGATTATGTATTTACAGGAGATCCGTGGATAGTTACCGTTAAGAATATTAAAACAGGAGGGATGTACCAGATTTTCGATCATGGAGTGGAACAATACCAATTTGATGATGCATTTTTTGGACCGGAAGCAGGTATTAACACTTTGCAAGTATGACCCGATAAACCTTTCAAGAAAATCATGGATGCACTTCGTGTTGCAGGAGATGGAGATACTATCGAGGTAGATTCCTGAGTTTATGAAGACGATGTGGCAATTATTACTCGTAGTGTTACGATTCGTGGAGTTGGTGGTCGGGCACATTTCTATGCAAAAAGTCCTTCTTTTACGGGGAAAGCAAACTTCATCACAATGAATGCCAATATAACATTTGATAATATAGAATTTTCTGGAAATAAAACAGCAGATAGAAATGGTGCAGGGATTAGAATGGAAGGAAGTATTCCCTGAGGGATTATCACGGTGAAAAATTGTTATTTTCATAATAATGAAGTAGGTATACTTGCAGGGAATCAGACAAATGGCGTACTCAATATTGAAAATACAGAGTTTGGTTATAATGGAGTATCTTATGGAGTTGCATCAACGGTAAATGTCTGAGTTATTAAGGCGTTAAATATCACAAATTCTTATTTTCATGACACGATGAATGGGCATAATGTGGTTTCTTATGCCGACACTCTCAATATTACGAACTCCTATTTTTATGATGGAACTGCCAATACGAGTTTCAACATTTCTATGAATCGAGGACTTAATAGTACTATTACTGGAAATACTTTTGTCCAAACCGATAGCGGAGAGAATACACATATGATTCTCAATACCGCAACGCAATCGTCTATAATTTCAGAAAATACTTTTATCAATAATGCGTCGCTCGGAGTGAGTGCTATTCAAAATAATTCCCCACTCTGAATAACTCTCGATAATAATAAACTCTATAATTACAAGGTCTTTATCGAGGGAAATACTACCTTTACAGGAACGTGAAATACCATATTAGACGCTGTAACTGTCAATCTTCCTACTCCAAATACTTCCGTCTGAAATATCAGCTTCCCAAACCCTCAAACGATTGTTACTCAAATCACAAAAGATAATACGGAATTTACCACTATGACAACCATAGATAGTTATACGGGGAGAAATATTACAGTAGGAGTCGGGAAAGATTATTCTACACTGAAAGCGGCTATTGAAAATGCTCTTTCTGGAGACAGGATCTATATAGACGAGTGAGTATATGCGAGTGATTACGCTATTATTGCCAATAAAAATATCGCTATTATTGGTCTTGGAAAATGAGCAGAACTCAAGAAAGTGCAAGAAATTCCGAACGGAAAAGCTATTCTCGTCAGCAATACTTCCAATATATATCTGGAAAATATTATTTTTTCTGATTCCAACGTTCCTGATCTCAATGGAGCGGGAATTCGTTATGAATGAGGAACTATGAGTATCATGAATTGTACATTTCGAAACAATGAAAATGGAATACTTGGTGGAGTAACTCCTGTCTGAAAAGGGAAAATATGGATTTATAATTCTCGATTTCTTGACAATGGAAGAAATGGGACAGGATTTACACATGCTATATATATTGGAGAAATGGACTATGTAGAAATTAAAAATTCCGTTGTCCGTGGAACTTCCGTTGGTCATCACATTAAATCACGAGCTCGTATGAGCATTATAGAAAATAATCTCTTGGACGATGGTCTACAAGATGCAAGTTACAATATAGATCTTCCTAATGGTGGTGATGGAATTATTAGATGAAATACCATTATACAATCAGCTCTTTCTCCAAACAGAACGATGGTCAGTTATTGTGCAGAAAAAAATCCGCCAAATCCTGGAACATTGATCGTAGAAAACAATATCTTCGAAAGTTTTGGGAATACCGCTATAGGAGTAAAAAACTTTAGAAATAATCAAGTAATCCTCAGAAATAATACCTTCAAAAATGTCTCTACGAAATTTACTGGAGTGAATGTGACTGAGGAAAATTCTGCTTCGACAGTACAAAATATTCCCATTACAGCAGACTCTCTTCCGCAATTTAGCCAAACACCATCCCCTGCGATTACTCCAGCCGTACAAGTAACACCCGCCCAGATAGAACAGATACCCGTACAAGTTACTATTCCTCCCGTTATTAATCTGCCAA
>MNYO01000037.1 GCA_001873165.1 Candidatus Gracilibacteria bacterium CG2_30_37_12 | reverse complement strand
CCGATGTTGGTTTGTTCATTTAAGCTTTCTTTGCTTCTTCGAAGCTTTACTGCTTGAAAGCAGGGGTTTTAGACCCGATGTGTTGAAATAAAGGAAATTGCCTGAAATTCGCTATCCCCGTAGCAAGCTAACGGGGTATTACGCGAATTTCTCGCTACACTACGCTTGACGACCGGCAATTTCTAAAAAGTAGTTAGAGTAGGAAGAGTGGAATCCCACGCCGCAAGCAGCGGGGTATAAGAATTTAATGAAGAAATCGACAAAATCAAAAAAATCGATACACTACTTAAAATACTAAAATAAAGCCTTCTTTATGGCTCAACTCGAATCTATCATCGCACAAATTGCTGCAATGCTCTCGATTACATCACTCGATGTATATGTTTTTTTTGGTCTCCTTGTTATGATTGTTATTATCGCTATCTTGGGACTTGCACGGATATATAGTGTATTGTTTGGAACGGTGCTCGGGATTGGGATATTTGTACTCTTTTCCACTGTTCTCTCACCAGAATATCAAACTCCCGAAACATTGAGCCTCATAAGTGATACTTTTGCGAAAGCTATTATTGGATCATCCGTATATTTAATATTTATCCTCACGATTCTCGTTCCTATGAGCGGGGGGATTTCCGTCACTCTTCCGAAAACTGTTCTCGGGAAGATATTTCAGACGATTAGTCTCACGTTTCTACTCATACTTTTTCTCACAGCAGTATTTCTCGGACTCATAGAAAAAAGTTATATCTTCATCCATACGGAAAGTTTTTTTACTTATATCAAGAAATTAAGTATCTATTCAGAGTTACAAAGTTCTCTCCTTTTTACTTTTGTTTCTGCCCATCTTCCGACGATTATTATCATGAGTATTGGTTTTATCATCTACAAAATACTCTTTGCTGATATCGTCAATTCCATGGTTACTTCACTCATAGAACAACTCAAGAAACAGAGAAATACTGGAGCTGGTGGATATGAGGAGGTTCCCAGTCACGATGTGGAATGACATGAGGAATTCGAGGAAGATCATTGATGACACGAAGAATCCGATCCACATGGATGACACGGACATCATTAAGAAAATATGAAAGAACGATGAAATGTACATTTTTCAGAAATGCAATTCAACTAAACTATTCTATAGAATATGAGACCATAAAAAAGCTTTCCAAATTGGAAAGCTTTTTTATTTTTATTCGATAGTAATAATCTCTACGACTGGGATTTCCTTCCCTTCTCTTTGAATATCATTTACTGCAATGATTCTATCTCCGGTAGAAAGAATCTTTTCTACCTTCAGAAATGCAATCGCATTATCGAGATTAGATCCGAGATTTTCACTCCAATTCGAGAGAAGTACTGGACGGATTCCAAAGAGTGCATTCATATAGCGAACAGATCCTTCTTTCATCGTAAATGCATACACATCACGATTTGGTCGAAATGCCGCTGCCAATCGCGCAAGACGTCCAGATTTTGTGAAAATAAGAACCGCTCGAACATTGAGAGATTCACTCATAAAGAGTGCATTTTTAATAAGGTGTTTCTTTTCTATATCACGATTACAAAGTCCTTCATCAGAAAAATCCTCATGAGAATAATGAGTATTTGTCTCAGCTTCTTTAATAACAGCCGTCATCATCTCAACAGATTGAATAGGGTATTTTCCAATAGTTGTTTCTCCTGAGAGCATAGTACAATCCGCTTTTTGTCGTACGCAATTGAAAATATCTGAAACCTCCGCACGAGTTGGAAATGGGTTTTCGATCATAGTTTCCAATAGATGTGTCGCAACAATAACAAACTTTCCTTGAATCATAGATTTCTGTACGATATCCAACTGATAGACTGGAAGTTTTTCGATAGCAACCTCGATTCCGAGATCACCTCGCGCAACCATAACTCCATCGGAAGCAGTGATAATTTCATCGATATTCTCAATCCCCTCTTGGTTTTCTACTTTAGAAATAATCTTGATATGACTCGCATTATGGAGAGCGAGAAGACTTCGTAGCTCCTCAATATTAGAACGATTTTGCACAAAACTCATCGCGATAAAATCATACCCTTGTTCGATAGAAAAAAGAACATCCTGTTTATCTTGTCCAGTAATACCGGGAAGACGAAGTTTCACACCGGGAAGGTTTACATGTCGTCGTGAACCGATGAGACAACTATTTTTTGCAACTACTTCTACATGATCTGTTTTCTTTTCAACTACTTCTACATCAAAAAGTCCAGAATCTATTCGTATAATCTGTCCTATACTGATATCTTCCATGAGGAAAGGATAATCACAAAAGAGAGACTTCCCATCATCCTGAAACTTCGCATTATCAATATAAATCTTTACTATATCGTCTTTTTCAAATTGCACTTTTGTCTTCAAATCTCCTGTTCGGATTTCTGGTCCTTTCGTATCGAGAAGGGTAGAAAGATTTGTTTTCCCTTCACTATTCAATTTACGAATACGTGTCATAATAGCACTCGCTACTTCATAATTTGCATGTGAAAAATTAAATCGGACAATATTTACGCCAGCTTTATACAGAGCGATCAGTTGTTCTTCTGATTCCGTCACTGGTCCAACCGTTGCAATAATTTTTGTTTTCTTCATAAAATGAAATAATTTACATATATAAAAATCCGTGCATATCATATGAAAAGCCCAAGAAATACCAAATGAATTTTAAAAAATCCCATCTCGTTATGAAATGGGATTTTACTGAGTATATAATATGATTACACGAGTTTTCTTCGAGCAATATATACGATACCAAGAGAGAGAAGAAGTGCTGCGAGAATCATAAGATTTGTTTGTGTTCCAGTTTCTACCTTTGTAGCAGAAGTTACATCAACTGTTGTTCCAGAGAGAGTTGCACCAGATTCAGAAGCAGCCGCATTTAAGGCAGGAATCTCATTGGAAGCGCTTGCTTGAAGAGTTTCTGTAGTAGTAAATTCTTTGAGTCCACTCACTCCTTCCTGAATAGTATTTCCTGTAGCATCTTTTGCTGCAAGAACTGTAAGTGTATAAGAGGAAACGGGGCTCAATGCAGTAAGTGTAGTAACTCTTACTGTACTTGGATTTGTTGGGTCCTGAGTTACGGCACCAACGAGTATATCAGAATTATCGCTTGTTTTTGTAATCTTTACATTCACTGGATCACTAGAAAGCGCCGTATTAAAAGTAAGTGAAAGAGTATTTGTATCAATAACTGCAAGATCTTGGATGGCAAGTGCTGCAGTAGATCCAGTTGCAACCATTCCAGAAGCATCAGTAACTACCATAAGCTCATCGGAAAATGTATCTGATTCTTTCATGTCTTTATCGATAGCAACAAAAGAGAAATAATATGTTGTAGCAGGAGCTAAGGCCTCATTATTTGAAGAAAGCTTTGTAATCACTGCGCCTGTAGTAGTAAGTTGATCTGTTTCATTATCATATTGTGCTTTTGGATCCTGAGAATTAGCAACAGATGTCTTAGAATATTTCACAATGTAAGCAGTTGCGGTAGGAACTGCATCCCACTCAAGAGTTACAGAATTAGATGTCTTCTTTACAAGACGAGGCGCTCCTGTTATTGCAAGAGAAGTAGGTGCTGAAGTTGCAGTAGGTATTGGAGTTGCAGTAGGTGGTAATACTGAACCAGTTGCAGCAGATGTAAGAGTAGAAACACTCAAAAGAGAAAGTGTTGCTGCTAGAGCGAGGTATTTTGTGTATCGCATAAAAGAAAAAGAAAAAGAATATAAAATATATTGTATATTGTACTATCTTAGATATAATCGTAAGAAAATACTTTACATACTTGATTGTAGCAGATTGTGCATTTTTTTGCAAATTATTTTCAGTAATAATCTTCTTTATGACCAAAAAAGGCTTCACGCTCATAGAACTTATGGTAGTTATTGCTATTATGGGTATACTTGGCGTCATGATTACAAGTTTTGATTTCAATAAAAAAACAGACGTAGAAAAACGTGATCGTTTTGTGGAAAAAGTCAGCTCTATCATGCATTCCAATAATATCGCTATGACGAGTGGGAAAGGTATAAAAATGGGAGTAAATATAGTAAATCCGACAAGTATTCGAATGGTATTTTCTAGTGGTGCCATTATTACCAACTACTATTCTGGAGATATTATTATTTGATTAGGTGATTCTATTAGTAGTCCATTTTTTGGTGAATCTGGTTATGATCTCGGAAATTTTTATTATATCAATAAAAATGAATCCACTGGCTCCGTTATGAATCCTTTCAATATCATCTATACTCCTGGAGGGAATATTAGTTTTAGTGGAGCAGATACTGGAATAGATACTGCCGTACAGATTGGGATGAGTGTAGGATTTCGTGCTATGAAGTATAATATTACTTTTGACAAAAGATCTGCGATTTTCCTGGCAAAATAAAACTCTCATAAGTAGTGGGGCTGCATTAATTGTAAGTGCACCAATATGTACATCAGGACAAACATGGAATGGAGTAAGTTGTGTAAACATATGCATAGTAGTGGATTCCATAGATCATAGAGTAATACTCCTCCTTGTAGTACTACTTGTGGATGAGGAATAAAGGAAATTGCATGAAATTCGCTATCCCCGTAGCAAGCTAACGGGGTATTACGCGAATTTCTCGCTACACTACGCTTGACGACCGGCAATTTCTAAAAAGTAGTTAGAGTAGGAAGAGTGGAATCCCACGCCGCAAGCAGCGGGGTATAAGAATTTAATA
>MNYO01000110.1 GCA_001873165.1 Candidatus Gracilibacteria bacterium CG2_30_37_12 | reverse complement strand
CCCACATTGAGTACTCAACAGATACTCGTCATTATGCTCATGTTGACTGTCCAGGACATGCCGATTATGTAAAGAACATGATTACTGGTGCTGCTCAGATGGATACTGCGATTCTTATCGTTGCTGCAACTGACGGACCTATGGCTCAAACTCGTGAGCACATTCTTCTTGCTCGTCAAGTAGGTGTTCCATACATTGTTGTATTTATGAATAAATGCGACATGGTAGATGATGCAGAAATGCTTGATCTCGTTGAAATGGAGATCCGAGAACTTCTTACTAAATACGAATTTCCTGGAGATGATCTTCCTGTTATCCGTGGTTCTGGAAAAGTTGCTCTTGACTTCCCAGAAGATATGGAACGAGCATGGGGTGCAAAAACTATTATCGAACTTTTCGAAGCTATCGAGAAATATGTACCAATCCCAGAGCGAGCTCTTGATAAACCATTTATTATGCCAGTTGAGGATGTATTCTCTATCAAAGGTCGAGGTACAGTAGTTACTGGTAAGATTGAACAAGGTGTTATCAAAGTAGGTGATACTATTGAAATCGTTGGAGTTCGAGATACTCAAACTACCACTGTTACTGGAATCGAAATGTTCCACAAACTTCTTGATCAAGGTCAAGCTGGAGATAACGCTGGTCTTCTTCTTCGAGGTATTGAACGAGAACAGGTTGAACGAGGACAAGTTCTTGCAAAACCAGGATCTATTAAACCACATACAAAGTTTACTGCGGAAGTATACGTACTTACAAAAGATGAAGGTGGACGACATACTCCATTCTTCAAGGGATACAAACCACAATTCTATTTCCGAACTACTGACGTTACTGGAGCAATCGAGCTTCCAGAAGGAGTAGAAATGGTTATGCCTGGTGACAATATTCAAATGACTATCGAACTTGGAGCACCAATTGCGATGGAACAAGGACTTCGATTCGCGATCCGTGAAGGAGGACGAACTGTTGGTTCTGGAGTTGTAGCTAAGGTTATCGCATAATTGAATTATTTACACATCTCGTGTATTTTCATCTATCCAGCATCACTTTCATGAGTGGTGCTGGATGATGAGCATATACTTCTCTATTACTTTTCATTCTCTATGGTTTCCAAGAAAACAGCAAATATTCGTATCGTGGTACGAGCTTTCGAACATAAACTCGTTGACGAAGCAGTTAAAAAGATTGTTATGACCGCACAAGATTCTGGTGCGACTGTTGTAGGTCCAATTCCTCTTCCAACAAAGATCGAAAAGGTAACACTTCATCGTTCAACATTTGTTAACTCTGATGCTCGTGAGCAATTTGAGATTCGTCGTCATAAAAGACTTATCGATATCAATGAGCCAACAGCTAAAACTTTGGAGCTTCTTCAATCCATTAATCTCCCTTCTGGAGTAGGAGTAGAAATCAAAGTATCCTAATTTATTCATTTTTGTAATAATCCCTTCTCGACTATGTCTCGCGTTTGTCAACTCACTGGTAAAAGAACCGCTGTAGGAAATAATGTCTCTCACTCTGTGAGAAGAACAAAAAGAAAATTTTACCCAAATCTTTTTTGGAGAAACATTAAGGATCCTGCTTCAGGAGTAACTTTTCGTGTAAAACTTTCTGCAACTGCCATCAAAACACTTAAAAAGAAAGGTATCTTATAAGAGGTATAAAGGATAGCATTTGTATCTATCCTTTTTTCACCGCTTTTGCCCTGGTGGTGGAATTGGTAGACACGCAGGACTTAAAATCCTGTTCCTTATGGGAGTACGGGTTCGATTCCCGTCCGGGGCACCATTTAGATTCAACAATTCACATATTAACTAATAATTCTCTATTTATGCTTAAGATTCGACTTTCTCGTGCAGGAAGAAAACATATTCCATTTTTCCATATTGTTCTCACTGAACATAAACAATCTGCAAAGCATGGATATATTAAAGTTCTTGGATTCTATAATCCTATTACTAAAGAACTTAAATTTGATGAAAAAGATGCAGCATCATACATTGCAAATGGGGCTCAATATTCTGAAACTCTTGTGAAAGTTCTCGAAAGATCAAAGAAATAATTTTTCGTTCAAAATGTAGAGACATACAGTTTTCTATCTCATTATATTTTCCATTATGACTCCAAAAGATTTTCTTTCCTTCATAATTAATGCTCTTGTTTCTCATGAAGCAGATGTGGTAATTGAACAACGAGAAGATGAACTTGGTACTCTTCTTACTCTGAAAGTAAATACTCAAGATATGGGTACTATCATCGGAAAAGAAGGAAAAACAATCAATGCTATTCGTACCGTTCTTCGTGTATATGGTTCTAAAATGGATGCACGTGTAAATTTGAAAGTTATTGAAGATTAATTTCATTTCCTATAAAAAGACTCTTGCTTTATGCTTGAGTCTTTTTTTTGTAGTAAAAAACTTTACTTTTTGGCTTAGGTGAATATAGTGCCCCCATATATTTTCTTTTCCATCCTCTCTATGTTTGAAATCGCTTACGCTGCAAGTTCTGTTATCGATGCTAGTCAGGCATATGATCTCAATGATATCATCCGTGTTGGTATCGCTCTTGTGGTTCTGACTTCTGGTTTTCTTGCGGTTATTTTTATCCTTTGGTGAGGAGTTATGCTCATCCTCTCGGGTGGAAAAGATGAGAAAGTAAAACCTGCTATTAATAGTATTCGTTATGCAGCAGTGGGACTTATAGTTATTATTCTCTCCATATTTGTGGCTCCAAAAGTTGGAGATCTTCTCGGACTCAATGTTTCTCAATATGTTTCTCCTCAAGTGATATTTTCAACCGTTCAAGATCTCTCTGGAAAATTCTTTGGAAGTAAAGATTCTATTGATCTTTCTCCGAATTCTTCTGGGGGAAATACTCTTCCTTCTGACTTTTCAAATCTATAATAGATATACATATAACAAAATCCAAGTCTTAATACTTGGATTTTTTTAAAGTAGCTTTGTTGCATTGTTTAAAATAAAATGGAGAAAGATACTTTGAAAATAATTTTCATTTGCCCAAATTTCCTTTCCTATATAATACTTCCATTAATATCTTATTTTCCTCTATGAATACCCTCATTATTGTCCTTCTTTTTATTCTCGTTTCCGTTGTTGGATATGCGATTTTTTTGCTTCTGAAAAAACAAGAGAATAGGGATTCTAACGAGAAGATGATACTTTTGGAACGGGATAAAACTCGTCTGACAGAGAAGAGCATTCGGTTGGAAAGTGAGTTGGAAAAGAAGTCTGAAGAACTCGGGGAATTGAAAGGGGACGTGAAAAAAGTATCAAAAGAGCGAGATGAACTCGTGGGAAAATATGAGACTATTTCACGAGAAAAGATAGAACTGCAGGTGGCTCGAAAATATACCGAGAAAGAATTAACTGAAACAAGGGATACATTGGCTCGTCATGAGGCGGAAGAGGTGCGAAAGCAGAAAGAGTTCGAGGAGCGTATCCATAAGCTTGCTAGCGCGGAGAAATCACTCGAAGATGAACGACAGCGGATTCGTCGGGAGGATGAACAACTCCAAGAAAATATTCTTGCAGAACAAACTCGGATTTGGAATGATCACGAACAAATGGTTCTTTCTCGTCTGCGTGAAACTTGTCAGAAGTCAATTATTGGATTTACGCTCCATGACAATACTACTCTTCCGCCACTTTTCACGAAACTCAAGCCCGATGCAGTTGTTCCATTTCTCTCACAATATGTGGTATTTGATGCGAAAAAATCGAAAAATATCCGGACATACATCGTCGATCAAGTGAAGTCTACTGCTCGAAAATACAAGGATATACCAGAAATATATCCCACTCTGTTTTTCATCGTGCCAGCCCAGGAATTACAAGAGCTCAAAACTCTGAGTTTTATCGAGGAAGGGTTTTCATTTTACATTATCTCAGTAGAATCCATCGAACCTATTTTGGCAAGTCTCAAAAAAATTTCGGAGTATGAAACTATCGCGGATTTTGACCCGCAAGATCGTGAAACTATCGTAAATTTGATTGCGAATTATGATCGGCATATCTCCTTACAAAACGCTGCAAATATTCTCTTTACCAAGGAATCAATTGGACTGATGAATTCCAAAGAATGACTGCATACAGAGATTCAGAAAGAGATTATAAATAGAAAAGAAGGGATGCGTTCAAAAAAACTTAATGAAGCAGAATTGAAAAAAATTGCTCAAAGTATGGCCGAACAAGAAGAACAAGTACAAAGACTCCTTCATCCGAAAGTATTAATAGAAGCGACTGATTTACAGGAAATGCGAGAACTTCTTGAGAAGTAGTATTTTCCGATAATTGACAACGATAAAAATATAACTATAGTGAATCACTCTTAATGAGTATTTCATATATTATGAGTAATGTTTTTTCGATATATAATTCTTGTTCTGAATGTCAGTGCGGACGTCAGACACTTTTTGATTCAGATCCACTGGGTGAAAAATATAAGGCTTTGAAACTTGTCAGAAAAGACTTAAATAGAATCCTCGGAATTATACCACTCATTGAAAATCCGGCATAATGGAAAAAAGTGTGTGGCTGTTTTAACTACTTCACCCCGCTTCCAGAGGGCAGATAAGGGGGTAAATTAGTCAAAAACAAGCCAAATTTAGCGAGAAATATAAAAGTTGATACTTGGGTGCCTTAGATAAGAGAACAACTTGTATTTTTAACCACACATAATTTTCTATTTAACC
>MNYO01000087.1 GCA_001873165.1 Candidatus Gracilibacteria bacterium CG2_30_37_12 | reverse complement strand
TTCTTGTTTTCGATACATTCTGTTTACAAATGAACGCCCGCATTCTTTGCATCTATTTTTTGGTTTTCAGGCATTATTGCACCCATCTTTTTTGATCCGAGAAGACCTACATTCCGGACATTTTTTTTGTCATAATTATTCAGGATGAAAAAATAGTACCAACGATAGTACTATTTTTCCTTTTACAATCAAGAGAACATAAAAAATCCAGCCTACATTTTTTTCTATTTACCCATATTTTGCAAGTTTTTCTTTGGGGATTTTGGGATTTTGGTTATTATGGAACGTGTTTAATAATTCTCTCATACTTCAAGAAGATCTTGAAATAATGGATCTTTCCAAAGTTATGAAAATAGATGTCGAATGTCATGGTCTTTTGGCAAATACGTTTGGGTTCGGACATTTGATTATAGAACAACAGAAAGACGAAGTAAAGATTATACATTTTATATCAAAGCCCTATGAAGTATGGCAAATACTTCGTGAAAATACGACTTATGTCGATCAATGATCGCAAGCAGTTCATTTTTTGAGAAACTAATTTTACTGATTTTCGTCCATAAAATATGACTTTTGTAATGTACAATGAATCTTTTGAATGTGAATATTGTCATGCATCTATAACTCCACATCCAGAAGGTTCTGCCCGAAATCATTGCCCTTCTTGTCTTTGCTCGAAACACGTAGATGATACAAGTCCAGGTGATCGAGCATCTTTATGTCATGGGAAAATGCAACCTATTGATATAGATTATCGCAAGAATAAAGGGTATATGATACAGCACCAGTGCGTAAAATGTAAGAAAGTAATGCTCAATAAAGTTGCTCCTGATGATAAATTCCTAGAATTTGTGAGAAAACTCAATCAAGAAAAAGATATGAGATAATCACATTCATTTATATTTTCCTCTATATGTTCAAAAACTTCTTTCAAAAATATGATATCTTCAGAGAGGATATTCTTATTATCGCGTGTTCATGAGGACCAGACAGTATGTATTTGCTCGCAGAAGTTATGAAAACTCAAGCCAGAGAAACAATTATCGTTGCTCATTTTAATCACTGTCTTCGAGGAACTGAGAGTAATAGAGATGAAATCTTTCTCCAAGATTTTTGTAAAAAGAATCATCTTATTTTTGTGAGTACTCGCAAGGATATATCCAGACTTTCTCAGGAATCGAAAAAAGGTATCGAAGAAACGGCTCGTATCGAGCGATATAGTTTCTTGGAACAAGTACGATTACAATATAGTGCAAAGTATATTTTGACTGCCCACCATCTCGATGATAGTATAGAAACACTGATGTTTAACCTCATTCGGGGATCCAAGATTCATGGACTTATGGGAATTCCTGAACAAAATGGAAATATTCTTCGTCCATTTTGACAAGTCTCAAAGATCGAAATTTTAAAGGAACTTGAGAGAGAAAATATTCCTTTTCGACTCGATTCTACTAATGCCGATGATGTGTATCTTCGGAATCATCTTCGACTCAATATCATCAGTGAATTTGAACGAATCAATCCAGAATATCGAAAAAATCTCGCTTCCTTTATGAAATACATAAATGAACTCGGAGATTTTATCGATGCACAAGTCGTTATATTCCTACGAGGAGAAACATTTTTTTTGGTAGAAGATTTTTTTCTTCAACCATCTTTTTTGCAAAAAGAGATTATTCGATATCTTTTTGCACAGGCAAATAATGGGACCATCGGACTTTCGGAAGGAGGAATCGCTGAAATAATCCGATTCATCGGAGATAAGGGAAATTATACTCAAAAAGATCTCAGGAAACTTCATTTGGAAAAAAAGAATTCCCGTGTATATTTCAGTTCTCATATTTAAATAATATTCCTCTATGATTCCAAAAGAATATATCGCTCATATTGAAAAAGATAAAAATATTGAAAAACTTTCTGAACAAGAACAGAAAGAAATTATTGTGAAAAATATGGAGTATGTAAAACAGAAAGAAATATTATTTCTACGTATAGAAAAAGCAAAGAATCTCTCTTTTATAAAATCTCTTGTAGAACGAGGTTTAATAGGTATTTCTACGGCAAAACAAGTTCTCGATGATACAAGTCTTGATACTGAAGCGATTCAGGAAATATTTGCTAAGATCGATGAGATAGCAACTATGCAAGATGTGGATGTTTTGTTCCCCAAAATATATCGTATCTCCCAGGAAGAATATGTACAAGCTATGGAAGATAGTGTATTTCGAGAACAAATACTTATGAAGATGAATGATTCTCTTTGATTTATTCATAGTTCTCTTCATCCAAATAATACGATGGGCATACTTGGATCTTTCTTTGGCTTTATGATTATCCTCGATAAAAATCTGGCACACATCCAAGAAAATACGATTGATATAAAAAGAAGTCTCCAATAATCTTACTCCTTTAATTTTTATATCTATGCTCTGGTGAATAATCGCATCCCTCTTCTCTGCTGTTAGTATTGTTTCCTACAAAAAGGTTCTTGTATGCGCAGGGACTCACAAGCTTACATCCCCTTGGCTTTTATGGATGATGAATATAGAATTAGCAGGTGTTATGTTGATGGTATATTTTCTCATACCCAATATTGTCCCTATTAATTTTTCTCTTGTCCATGGTGATATATATTTGCTATGATTTATCTGATTGAGCACTCTATTAGGAATCGCCTCAGAGCTCATGTCACAATATGCTTATAAAAATGAGAAAATCAGTATTCTCACTCCATTTTGAGAATTTGGTCAAATTATAACTATTATCTTGGGTTTTCTTATATTCTCAGAAACGAGCGTCACTACGTTTGTTTTTGCACTTATAGCAGCGTCCGCATTAATCATATCAAGTATTGATTTTCATGTTTTTCATGTAAATAGATACTGTATGGTTTTAGGTTTTAGTGGATTTATGCGCGCACTAGCAACGATAGTTGTAGGATATGTTTTATTACAAATAACCCCACTGACACTCATCTCCATAGATGTTACTATTGTAAGCATACTTCTATTATTTTTTTTATTACTATCACCGAAATTTTCTCTTTTTATTCCGAATAGAAAATCATTTTTACCTATTATAAAACTCATTACTATAAATAATATACTCTGGCTCATAACGTATACGATTACACTTTTTCTTATAAAAAATCTAGGAATAGTAACCACTGCACTTCTGAGTATGATCACTATGATTTTAACTATTTTCTCCAGTTATTTCTTTTTTCGTGATATCCCAACCCGTAAAAATATTATTATAGCGATTATTGTCATGATGTGTATAGTTGGTGGTGTTGCCTTATAATTTCTTTCTATATGAACTCTTTTCTCCCACTTATTTTCCTTCATTCCATTGGTTTTTCTCAAAAAGCACTTGCTCGGATTTTTGAGAATGACGAAAATTATGAGGAATTTTATAATCAGATTAATAATTCATTTCTCCAAAACCTCGGATTCAAGGAAGATAAAATCCAGACAGTTTTGGAAAAGAAACAGAAACTCGACATTGGTAAAATTATTGAACTCATAGAGAAACTTCATATTCAGATTATCACTCTACATAATCCTCTCTATCCAGAATTGCTTTTACAAACTCCTGTTTGTCCGTATTTTCTCTATGTGCGAGGAATATTGCCGACGCATACGAATCTCCTCTCTATTATCGGTTCACGAAAAAGTACCTCTTATTCAAGAACCACTCTTGTAAATATCATCCCAGATTTGGTACGAGAATGATACGGAATAATCTCTGGATGAGCTTATGGAGTAGATTCTATCGGACATAAAATCACTCTTGAAAATAACGGATACACTTTATCGGTTTTTGGAACGGGGATTGATCAGTGTTATCCAAAAGAAAATAAAGAATTATTTAATCAAATTCTCGCATCTGGCGGAGCTCTCATATCACCATTTCCACTTGGAACTCTTCCGGAACCGTACAATTTCCCTATTCGTAATGAAATCGTTGCGGGTATTTCCAAGGGAACTCTCGTGACTGAATCTGCAGAGAAATCTGGAACTCTGATTACGGCACGACTCTCTCTCGATTTTGGACGAGATGTATTTGCCATCCCTGGTGATGTTACCAAAGCAACCAGCATAGGAACCAATAGTTTGATTCGAGATGGACAAGCAAAACTCACGATGAGCGCATTAGATATTCTCTCAGAATATGGTCCCGTGACTATTCTCACACAAGCAGAAATATTACCAACTCTCCCAAAATTTGACGATCCCATAGAAGTGTCCATTTACGGACTTCTTATAAATGAATCACTCGATATATCTTCCATAGCCAATCATTTAGAAATGGACGCAGTGCTTATTGCTGGAAAGCTTTCTATCATGGAAGTATATGGGACGGTGGAGATTACTATTGATGGAAGCTATAGAGCTTTATAGTCATTCATAAAAATTATTGCTTTAGAAACCAAAAAAGTTATTATGTAGATATTCTTATACTTTAAACATTTTCTTCCATGAAAACAAAAACTCCTCACTCTTCTTGTCATTCTGAAAATAAATTCATGGTGACGAAATACAAAGGTTTCACCCTCGTAGAACTCATCGTAGTCATAACTATATTGGTTATTCTTGGAACCATAGCATTTTTGAATCTCTGAGGTTTCCAATCTTCTGCCAGAGATGCCAATAGAATAGAGAACCTTACTAATCTCAAGAAGTGATTAGATATATTTCAAATCAAATCAGGT
>MNYO01000094.1 GCA_001873165.1 Candidatus Gracilibacteria bacterium CG2_30_37_12 | reverse complement strand
ATGAAAAAAAGTTTCTTTTCTGGGTTTCTGATATTCCCCTGTCTTCCTCCTCCATATCCACGCTTACGGTTTTGTTTGGAAAGAGCTACTTCTATGACAAATTGAGTAAAGACAGGTAAAAGCGATTGAAATTCTTCAGGGGATATTCCTGTGAGGGCACGAAAAATACGATTGTTCTTAAGAGCACGATTGAGATCCATACAAGAAAACATGAGACAAATAGAAATATACTACAATGTGACCTTTGTAGTATATTCATTTTTTGTTTCGGGACAAGTCTAGTAATGTACGAAAATGGAAGACTGGTTGTATTCTTCCGCTTTGAGGATAATGGAGGAGGAGATGAGGATGACGGAAGATGAGGATGAGACAGTGGAGGTGGAACGGGTTGAACAAATACTTTTGACAATACCGATACTATCACTAATATACGGGGCATCTGAAAAGATACAGGGCAGGTAAAAACTTTTAACGAAGTATTATGCCCCACCATGTTAAATTTGTAAACGCAAAAATCCCTTTGTTGAGCCGTAAAATGGCGATGGAGGGATTTTTTTTGGCGTGTTATCAAATTTTTTGCACTTCGATCTGGATTATATTGAATATTTTTTTAACTCATATTTTTGCAAATATTTTCACAATATGTTAGACTCTTTTTGTTATCCGAAAAAAACGGATTTTATCTAATAATTTTCTACATATGTGATTTTTTGATAGTGTTCTTGAAGAGAAACCTCAAACAATACCTTCTGATTCTTCAGTTACTATTTCTTCTTCCTCAGGAACAAGTGGTTCTTCTTCATCGGGAACAAAAAAAGATGATCAAGACGGTTCTTTTCTGATTGTTGACAATAGTATTACAGTAGATAGTATTCCAGATACTGCGGTACAGCTTTTTGACGAACCAGTAGTAGTCACTCCTGTTCAAGAGGTAAATAATTTATCAGAGATTTCATTCTTTTCTGAACCGGTTATATCAAAAGCTATCGAACCTGTCGATGAAGAGTTGGTAATAGTTGAGAATTCATCTCCAGCTGAGATTGCATTTTTCGATGAACCTGTAATTGTGAATACAGAAGTAACTCCTATCCCAGAAATTACCACAGAATCTGCCCAACTTATAACTTTTATGAATGAACCATCATTAGTTATTTCTCCAGAAATTACTAATGTAGCTACGGTTGGAGAAATCACACCACTAGTTCAAGAAGAGGCGAAAGTTTCTGATATTATTATGCCCGTTGTTGTAGAAGTAATAAAAGAAGAGATTATTCAATCTACGTATGTTCCAGAGAAAAATGATATCTATGCTCCGATGAAACGAGCGATTGCTGAATATGAGAAATTTCTCGCAGCACTTATGGAAGATGCGAAAAAAGAAGATGCAGAAATCGAAGCAGCCAATGCTCGTATTGCAGAAGCAAAAGAGATTGCTAAAAAAGCGATTGATCTTGCAAAAGAATTAGCGAAACAAGCTCTTGAGAAACGTAAAATTCTTGATGGAGAAATGAAACGTATAAAAGAAATGAGCGATACACTTGCTTTGCAAATACAATAATATTGATTCCTTCCGGGTATTGTATATACTATTTCTACTAAAAAACTTATTCACTTTTCTATGGCTAATACAACAACTGTACCTAAAATCGAAGGAATTCTTGCCTATGCTATCAAGATAAAAGCATCCGATATCCATCTCTGAGAAGGGGATTACATCGGTTTCCGTGTTCACGGAGAAATCGGGAAAATATCTCAAGGTGGTGAGCAAGCAAAAGTTTCCAAAGAAATGATTCATACTTTGACACTTGAATTGCTTCATGGAGATGAGAAAAAATATAAAGATTTTCTTGAAAGACATGATATGGATTTTGCCTATGTTTCCACAGATGGAACGCCTTTTCGTGTCAATGGTTTTTTCAAACTCTGACGTATCGGTTTTGTCCTTCGTCGCATCGAACGAGACTCAAAAAGAATGGAAGATCTCGGACTTCCATCAGGAGTGAATAAGATTTTGACAGCGAAACAGGGACTTTTTCTCATTACAGGACCGACGGGATCTGGTAAATCTACCACGATGGTTTCTATTATTGATCGTATTAATGAGGAACGACAAGAACATATTATCACTATCGAAGATCCAGTAGAGTTCATATTTACCCATAAAAAATCTATCTTCTCACAACGAGAAGTAGGTCGTGATACAGACTCTTTTGTTTCTGCTATTCGTGCTGCTATGCGTGAAGATCCAGATATCGTTATGGTGGGGGAGATGCGAGATAAAGAGACGGTAGAAGCTGCTATGAATCTTGCAGAAACAGGACATTTGGTATTTTCCACACTTCATACTTCTGGTTCTGTTCAAACTATTAACCGACTCATTCAGTTTTTTAATCCAGATATTCAGACTCAGGTTCGAGTTCGTCTCGCAGATTCGCTTCTCGGAGTTCTCTCACAACGACTGCTTCCAAAAGCAAATGAACCAGGTCGAGTTGGTATCCATGAACTTATGTTTATTACTCCAGCGATTAAGAACCTCATAAAGGCAGGGGATTTGATTCAGATTAATAATAATATCGAGCTCGGAAGTCAGGATGGGATGATTACTATGCGAAATTCCGCCGATCGTCTCCGTGATAAATGAATCGTGAACGAAGAAGATTATGCCGGTTTTTTCACCAATGATGATTAAAACTTAAAGCTCCGAAGATTTCCACGGAAATCCAGGAGCTTTTTTTTTGACCTTCTGCCTTTTTTCCATAATATAGAGCGAGTTTTTAGCCACCACTTCTTTTATGAATAAAATCCAACTTTATATCGCATATATTCTCCTCTCTTTTGGGATTCTCTGCAATCTTGCACCACTTTCATTTGCAGGAGTTTCCGCTATACCAGGTGCGGTAGAATTGAGTACCGTTTCTGCAGGAGCAGTTGTTGGTACAGATAGCCTTGATAAACTCCAAATGGGCGGTTTAAAAGTACTCCATAGCATAAAAGTACTCGTGAGCTTTCTTGCAGTGATATTTATCGTCTATTCTGGAACTATGTTGGTTGTTGCTATGGGAGATGAGAAAGCAATAGGAACTCAAAAGAAACAACTTATGTATTCACTTGTAGCATTTCTTTTCGTCAATATTCCAGGTGATATTTATGCTCTTTTTGCGAGGAAACAAGTATCGAGCGTTACGCAAAATCTCGCTGGAAGTTATACTAATAGTGTCACGAGCGGTTCCAATATATTCGTCAATTTCTTCGAATGGAATTCCACGGTGGAAAATGGAATACTTTCTTTTGTTCGTATCGGTATCATTGGAGCAGTAGTATTTATGTTTACGCTTTCAGCATTTGAACTCATAACTTCTGGAGGAGCCGAAGATAAAATCAAGCGTTCTAAAGGACGAATACTCTATGGAGTGCTCTGACTCGTATTCTTAGCAGTTATCCAAGCTTGGGTGCAAGTGATATACAGTGGAGATATCGGACGTGGACAGGGGATATTCTCTCAACTTTCCAATATGGCGCTTTTCTTCGCCGGACCAACGGCTATATTTTTTCTCCTTCTTGGCGGGTACTATTATGTGACGTCAGCGGGAGATGATGAAAAAGCAAAAAAAGGAAAAGCCATCGTTATCAATACATTTATCGCCGTTATTATACTCCTTGCTAGTTATGCATTTTTGAAGGATTTGGCAGATTTTAGATTATAATATTTCCCCCATTTTATGAAAAAAAATACCTTACGAATCATAGGAGGAATCTTTGTTTGTTTACTGTTGATTCTGTCTACTTTACAAATAACACTCGCAGCAGATCCAGTCGCTACTACAACTACTAATTCATCCGCTGGATGAGCAACAAAAGTTACGGTAGCAGAAAAGATCCCAGGTATGGATTGTAGTGATAATTTAGGGAAAAGTGACAAGCCAGAAGATAGAAAATATGAATGTACCATACAACCAGGTTTCGGAAGTGTTATGCTTATTTTCAAAGGACTCATCAAATATGCAACTTTCATAACCGCGCTCGTCGGAGTTCTTATGTTGGTCGTTTCTGGAATCCAGTACTCTATTTCTGGAGCGGAGAAATCAGCGGCAGAAGATGCAAAAAAGAGAATAGAAAAGGTTATTGCGGGACTTGTACTTCTTTTCCTTATAGGATTTATATTGAATAGTGTCGCACCGTGGGTATATAGATAATAGAAAATAAGACCAGAAATGGTCTTATTTTTTGAAAGAAGAAGGGGATATTCTATACCCAATGCTATTTTCATCGAGAATTTCTCGAAAGATCTTTACATCTTCTCCGAGATTTTTTTGAAGATTTTCAAGTCCGATTATCTGAATCTGAGAGGGGAGAGTAGATGTCTCTCTATTTTGAATACAATCATGAAAAGCATCCCAGTTTCGTCCCCGCCAATCAGAAAGTCAGAAGAAAATTCCGAGTGTATTCATAAGTTCAGATTTGGTATGGATTTGTGAGAGATTAAGAGGGGGCATAAAATAATAATATGAAGTGTAAAAAATCATAATTGTCATTGCGAACATATTCGACTACAATACTTTTTAACATCACAAAAACTTTTCGGATATGTGTGGCAATCTTCCTTGTATGAAAAACCAAAAGAAATCACTTTTTCCTGAAAACTTTTCATAAGCGGTAGATTCCAGATATTTTCCGAAATACACTCATTTGCTTCATTACATTTTTTGCTCGGAAAATTCCGGAATGAGGTTAAATAGAAAATTATGTGTGGTTAAAAATACAAGTTGTTCTCTTATCTAAGGCACCCAAGTATCAACTTTTATATTTCTCGCTAAATTTGGCTTGTTTTTGACTAATTTACCCCCTTATCTGCCCTCTGGAAGCGGGGTGAAGTAGTCAAAACAGCCACACACTTTTTGCCATTATGCCAAAATATACAAGCACTTAAAAAATATACGTTTAATATCGCCATAGATGATTTCTGATCTGGATA
>MNYO01000056.1 GCA_001873165.1 Candidatus Gracilibacteria bacterium CG2_30_37_12 | reverse complement strand
ATCTACCCTCTGGAAGCGGGGTGAAGTAGTCAAAACAGCCACACACTTTTTGCCATTATACCAAGAAATACGTCGATGAACAATGAAAAGAAGATGTAGAAGGCACTGAAATCGAACTCTAACAAAACTGAAAGCCACGTGGCTTTAGCCCGTGGTTTGGAGACCACTTAACTTTTTACTTCTCATCCATATGAAGCCAGCTAAAATATGGAAGATTTCCAAGGCCATATGAACATCGAAATAAAAATCCTATTCTACTCGCTTCTATTTCTTTTTCTTTATGAAACAAGTCTTGAGAACAAGCCCACCTGGAGCATCGACGAACTCTGCATCGTCTGTCAATCGAATCTTGTAAACCGTTCCTTGCTTAAGTATCGTCTTGGAACCCTTCACTGGAAGATCCTTGATAAGGAAAACTTGGTCTCCATCTGCGAGAATAACCCCGTGTGCGTCTTTTGTTTCTACTACTGAATCCATAATATGGCTGATAAATGGTAAAATATGTGAGGAATTGTAAGGGAAAATAGGGGAAATGCAAGGTGAATATTATCTTTTTATAAATCTTGAACTATTGTTATTTTCATAAATCGCTCTATTCACCGAAGATCGGAGAAAAATGAAAATTTCCATCCATATTTTTTGAGAATTTCCTGGGCGATATCAGTTTGATTATCACCCATTTCTGCGAGAATAGTGAGAGTTTTTGGTTGATATTTTTCTACGAAACTTTCTATTTGATTGAAGAGTTTTTCGTAGAGTTCAAATCCAGTATTTTCTCACCCAAAAAGGGCAAGTTTCGGCTCATGTACTGTATCGGCACTCATATTTTCCCAGTCATCCTGTTTGATATAAGGAAGATTCGTAACGAGGAGAGTATGTTTATCTTTCTCAAATAGCGGAGTATTTTCTGAGAAAAAAATACTGAGGAGATCTGACTCGAGAAATGTTATATTTTTTCCTTGATTTTTATTATTTCATTCGGCTACTTTTATTGCTTCAGAAGTGATATCGAGCGCAAATGTCTGAGAGATTTCTACTACAGAAAGTATGGAAAGTGGAATAATTCCTGAGCCTGTTCCGATATCTATGAGAATATCTGGAAGATTTGCTCGACAGTATTTTACCGCTTCACGCACGAGAGATTCTGTCTCGAGTCGGGGAATGAGAACGTGTTCATTTACCTGGAATTTTTGGTAATAAAATTCCACCCATCAGCGAGTGTATTCGGGTGGAAAAGAGGAGTCCATAAAATTAAAAAAGTTTGAATACGAAGATGGAAGTTATTTTATATTTCTCTAGTTTTCGAAAGTTTTTCGATTAAATATGAGTACTGTAAAAGTGAGAATAACCGCAAGATAGAGAAATGCATGAACGACATTGATTGCCATAAACGAAGGTGCTATTGTTATAGGACTTCCAATGAAAGATTTGATATTGAGTGCTTCAAAATTTGGGAAAATTACCATGAGAACTTTACTGAAATAGTAGAGTAAAAGATTGTGTGATCGCTCTGCCATGGCAGTCATAGTGGTGATAGAATGACTGATAATATACACCCCCATAACGAGAAGTATAGAGAGGAGAGGTGAGATAAAAGTGGAGAAAAATAATATAATCGCGAAGACAAGGAGGAGTTTTAAATAAATGAATCCAATCGAAGCAAAAAGGAGAAAAGAGAGAGGAGTTTTTGCGACTAAAAATACGACGGTTGATATGATGGATTGTATCAAAATTATGAGCAAAAGAATCGCACTGAATCCGAGAAATTTCCCGAGGATGAAATCTCTTCTCTTGACTGGTTTCGAAAGTATCAAATATACTGTTTTCCCTTCTATTTCCCGAAAAAGCAACTGACTTCCTATGAAGATAACTGAAATGATCCCAAATATTTCCACCATAGCAAGTCCAAAATCTGCAACGATTTTATCGGATTGACCAAGGGAAAGACTCGCAAGAACGAGAGAAAACCCGATGAGTGCGATTCCAAAGAACACGATCATATAGAGAATCTTATTTCGAGCAAGTTCCCGGAATGTATTGAGTGCAATATTGAACATAGAAGTGATTTATAAAGATATGTAATGAATGGTATTATTTTCTTGTTTTCTTTGTGATAAAAGCTAGTATATCTCGTTGCCATTGAGGATAAGTTCTTGTTTTTCTCTGTTCGAAAAAAGTTTCTACTTCATCGATAAGTTGTTCATATGGAAGTTTTTCTAGATATAAATTTCTAGTTTCTAAAAATTCCAATTCTCGAACAAGGGATTCACAATATTGTCTTCCACTTTTTTGCTCTAAAAAATCTCCGACAACATCCCCGACATATTCTCGTATCATGGCAACTTGTTCTGGTTTTTCTTGAGCACGAAAATATCTCTTGAACTGTTCAAAAGTATCTTGTTCTGATATATGAGGAGAAGTCATTTTTAGATAATGAAAGATGGTAAAATATTTCATATAAACTCTCTCTGTCCATTCAAAAACTCCTGTATGGATTGAGATTTTTTTCATTCTAATTTTACTTGCGATAAAGTCAAGGTTCATTTACCACAAATAATGCTAATAATTTTATCGTCTGCTTGTACTACCGTTCCGGGGATTTGTGTTCCTTCTCAAGAATCTTTATAAAAACATTTTTCTATGATGAGCTTCTTTCCTTTGAAAGTCGTATACACTCCTGGCCATGGAGTGAAACCTTGATAGAGGTGATAGAGTTCTTTTGCGCTCTTAGTAAAATCAAGGAGTCCTTCTTCTTTGGTGATTTTTTTACAATAGGTTGCTTTGTTTACATCTTGTACCTGTGGTGTAAATTCTCATTTATCGAATTTCAGAAGAGTTTCTGCTGCAAAATCTCCTGACACTTCTGCGAATTTCTCGAAAAGTGTTGAGGTGGTTTCATCTTCTGAGATAATGATCTTTTTCATATCTATAATATCTCCTTCATCCATTTTCTCATTCATAACCATGATAGTTACTCCTGTTTCTGTTTCGCCAGAAATAAGAGCAACTTGAATGGGGGAGGCGCCACGATATTTAGGAAGAAGAGATCCATGAACGTTAATCGGGTATTTTCTCGGAATTTCTAAGAGTTCTTGTGGGAGGATTTTTCCAAAAGCGACGACGATAAAATAGTCTGCATTATATTTCCTTATCTCATCGAAAAATACAGTATTTTCACGAATACGAGCTGGTTGAAGAATAGGGATATCTTTTTGTTGAGCCAATGTTTTTACTTCATTGGGGGTTATAATTTGGTGACGTCCGATAGGTTTATCTTCTCCCGTCACCACAAAAACTACTTCAAACTCAGGATGATTGAGAAAGTCTTGTAAAACTCGTGCCGAGAGGTGAGGAGTTCAGAAAAATCAGATACGGATCATAATGGAGGATTTGATATATATTATTACTTTCCTTTTGAGATTTATGGCTTCTTTTTTCAGGATGTTTTTCTCTCTAAAAAATCTTTTACAATAATCTGTAGGATAGCGGCAAATGGTATAGCCAAAAGGATTCCAGTAATTCCAAAGATACTTGCCATCACCGTCATCATAAGAAGTATGAGGAATGGGGAAAGATCCAGAGTTTTACTCATAACCATCGGAACGAGGATATTATTTTCTGCTTGTTGAATGAGAATATAGAGAATGAGAATAGATATAATAGGCGCTATTCCCATTCCTGCAACTATTGCCAATGCTGGGAGAAGTGCGAAAAATGGTCCTATATAAGGGATGAATTCCATAAGCCCTGCGATGAGAGCAAGAGTGAATATGTCTTCTATTTTGATTCCAAAAAGTTGGAGACCAAAAAGTCAAAGAAGCGTTAGAAGAAATATAGTAGCACAGAGAATTATCTGTCATTTCATCCAAGAACTCAGAACATGGAGAAAAGAATCCTCTCGTTTTATGAGGTAATTTTCTATTTTTCTTGGAAATATTTGATACAAGAATTTCTTAATTGAGAGACGTTCTAGTATCATAAAGAACGTAAAAACAATAATCATCATCATCTGAAATATCCCACCAGAAAGTGTGGAGATGAGCGAAGTTGAGCTCTGTAAAAGATTCTTGGAAAGTGTTGCCATAACAGCAGAAATAGAAGAAACATTACTTTTCATCCATTCGAAGAGAATCCCAAAATCTATAGTCCCTATATATGATTTCAAAAATGAAGGAAATCCAAGAGCATCGACACCACCAGATTTATAGAGCATTCCCATATTATTGAAAGAAGAACTCATATAAGAAAAAAGGAGGATAATTTGCTCCGCAAATATTGGGATAATAGCAAAAAGCACTACGAAGAAAAAAAGGAGAATTCCGAAAAATATAAAAATAATTCCAAGCCAATCAGGGATTCTTTTTCGATTCATACTGGTGAGGAGAGGAGAAAAAAGAATAGTGAGAAATCCTGAAAAGAAGAGGATAGCGAGAATGCTTGTGAGAAGCGAAAGCATATATATACCTCCAGTAAAAGCAAGAAGAATCAGTATTTTTTGAGTAAAAATATGAAGTGAAGTAATAGAACTTTCTTTTTCTATAATAGGTTTTTTACTTTCCATGTGAGATGTAATAATGGAATAGAATATTTCTTATGGACTATAATGAGAACTTCTTTAAAAGCAATGCTTAATTGTTTTAATTAAATTCTTATACCCCGCTGCTTGCGGCATGGGATTCCACTCTTCCTACTCTAACTACTTTTTAGAAATTGCCGGTCGTCAAGCGTAGTGTAGCGAGAAATTCGCGTAATACCCCGTTAGCTTGCTACGGGGATAGCGAATTTCAGGCAATTTCC
>MNYO01000066.1 GCA_001873165.1 Candidatus Gracilibacteria bacterium CG2_30_37_12 | reverse complement strand
CAGATACTTAAATGAAGGACCTCCAAGGTCATTTGGTCTCAGTATGAGAAATATCTCAGAAACTACTTCTGGGAAAAAAATGTTCTTTGGGCAGTCGGATACTTCGTATGTACTGTCTGAGAAGTAAATCACGAAATTATCAAGAAATACGTCGATGAACAATGAAAAGAAGATGTAGAAGGCACTGAAATCGAACTCTAACAAAACTGAAAGCCACGTGGCTTTAGCCCGTGGTTTGGAGACCACTTAACTTTTTATTCTTCACCTCAACTAATATGCAAACCAGTTACATTCCACAAATCCAACCAGAAAATCTCTGCGAAGCCCTCAAGCTCTGCTCTATCCGAAAGCACGGTGAGGAGTACTTTGTCGGGAAGAAAGACCAGAGCGGAAATATCACGGAGGTTCCGTTCTCGGATATCGCCAATAGCGATACCTACGAAGGGAAACCACTTGTCAGAACGTATTCTTCTGGACATGTATTCCTCGATGAAACTCGTGAGAAAGTCTGGCTCACGACGACCGAGAAAGATGGGAAAATCCAGCACCAATTCACGGGTGGAAGTCCGATGGAGGACATAAATAAAGAGGTATTCTACACGGTGGACGGAACGATAAAAGTGCACATCGATAAAGTCGAGGACAATGCGATAATCCGTACCTACAACCGGACGGGAGCAAAAGTCATAGAACCATGGAACGAGATTCCTTTGGTTGATTGGGTGCTTATGGAAAACCGAGACGAAACCGGGGCAGATTTCTGGAAACTCGTCTGTTTGATGCACTTCGTGGTGAAAGAGTATGAAGGAATACTTGGTCACAAGGATGGAGTCGAATACATAGCAGGAGGGGATTGGTATTCAATCGACAATCTCCCGAATACTCCAAATGTCGCACCAAATGCGTACATCATTGCGAAAAAAGCACAGGAACTTGTTGAAAATCTATAAAATTAAATATTTTTCATGAATACCTACCCACCAGAAATCAAAGCAAAAATCCTCGACACCACCGAAGTGGAACTGCTCCCAAGACTCACAGAACTGTGATTCCAGCCGTATTTTGAAGGGATTCTCCAGGCTCAGTGGCTCATAAATCCTACGAATGGAGAGAAACTTCGAGTCCGTCAAGAAAATGATATTCTCATGATCAAGCACAAGGAATCTCTCGGAGGATTGGATACACAGATGAAATCCAATCAGGAAACAGGATTTGAGGCGAGAGATTTCGAGGCGGCGATTGCGACGCTTGAGAAAGTCGGACTCGAAAAAATTGGACCTTTGAGTGTTAAAGGACGAGTGAGCTATATTCACGATGCGGATTCAGACGAACAGGTGCGTTTGGATTTCGATACCTATAGTGAATTCCGAGGAAAATCAATTCCTGAATTTCTCGAAATTGAAGCAGTATATGCCGAGAAAGTATATATAACTACCGAAGCTCTCGGATTTCAGAAATCAGATTGTCGAAGCTTTGGATCGAGAGAACTTTTTAAATATTATTATCCAAATGAGGGGATTATATAACCCCTACTTCTTACTATTTACCATAACTCATTCATGAACCTAATCGCCCATCATACAACAGATGCAAATTGTAATAAAAGTATTCATGCAGGTCGTACTCTTTTGGAATACAACCAATTCATACTGAAGCAACTTATTCCGAATCAACGCATTATAGAACTGATGAGGGAGATAATACTCAATTTTTATCCAGAATTAGAACCAAATTCCTCCAAATATGATTTAGGACTGAGTAATCAATTCTCTGTGTCATTTGCAAATGCTGTCAATGAATTTCCTCATGAATGAGGGGGAGAAATGGATAATCAATATACGTTTGTGGATCAAGATGGGGAAATGTCATCGTCTTTTCTGATATCTGTTATGCATTGGATAAGTGTGAAATTAATACATAGGGATGAATTCCATAAACTTCTTGTCTCTTGTATACAGGAACAAGTCTGAGATGCCCCCTTTATGATTACAGAAACCATAGGGATACAGAAACAAGGTGGCGAAATAATTCTTTTCTTTCGTGAATCTGATGAATGAACTTCAGATTCTGTCGATATAGAAGAAATAAAGGAAAGAAGAGGAGATAAAGTGAAGAGATTATTGGGTTAAAAGAAAATGGATGATTCCTATGTTTCTTATATATGAGATACGAAGCCCAATGGGTATAGCTTAATAATATATTTTACCTTTTTTTATTATGAGAAGTACATTTCTTTTGATATTTTTTATCATCACGACCGTATCGAGTATGTCTGCTTGGGCAGATTTGGGTATTGCATCATTTGATGCTCGGATGGAGCAAGAACTCGGTAAGCGCCCAGATTTTACAGACAAGGAAATACTGGTTCGAAAAATTTCTGATAAGATTCGTACTCTATTGGAAACGGGAGATTCTCATCCTGTAGTGGAGCTTATCAGAGAGGAT
The DNA here is from genome assembly GCA_001873165.1 of Candidatus Gracilibacteria bacterium CG2_30_37_12. Classification (GTDB taxonomy): domain Bacteria; phylum Patescibacteriota; class Gracilibacteria; order BD1-5; family UBA2023; genus UBA1545. The sequence goes on along the minus strand of MNYO01000066.1, from coordinate 2,539 downwards.
TTGAAAACTATTCAGCAAACTTTTTCTCTTTCAAAAGTTGGAAATATTGATCAACTTAATCAGGATATAAGAAATGGAAAATTAACTTTGCAGGCACGTGCCCATGGTCCGACTCCTCTTTTTTATACAGGAGGTCTGTATAATATATTTGGTGGAGAATCTGGAACAGGACTTCTGCTCGATGAATATAATCAGATTGATCCATTGGAAACTATCGTTCTATCGGGGGCGACATTTCAGATTATCGGAGTGAGTTTAGATTATGGAAATATCATATACCAAGTTGCGACACCAGATTATCCGTATCCAACGGAGACAGGTTATTTTATAGACGCACGTTTTGTAGACACATTCTGGATGCCTCTAGGGGTTCTGACATCTGAAATCAAACATATGCCATCACAAGAAGTTATTCTCACAAATCTTAGGAATTCTCTCTGACTTCCCTATATCTGGGGCGGAGATATACCAACAGGAGTTCCAAAATTACTTGAATACTATGCTCCTAGAGGATTGGTAGATGAAAATCTTCGAGCAAAATGGACTCTTCGTGGAGTGGATTGCTCAGGACTTTTATACAATGCAGCAAATGGATTAACACCTCGCAATACTTTTGCCCTTGTGACATATGGAACAGGATTGAATATCGCATGGAAAACTCCCTCTGAAATAATTTCGATATTAAAACCACTCGATATTATCGCTTGGAAAGGACATACTATGATTGTATTGAATGAATCAGAAGTTATTCAGAGTCGGGCCGATTACGGAACGGGAACTCTTGGATTTGAGGATGGAGTCAAGATACGTCCACTCTGAGAAGTATTGGATGAGCTTCTCTCTTCACGAATTGCTGTGAATAATATAGATGATATCGTTCCAGAAGGAAAAAAGAAATTCGTCATTCGTCGATGGTATGAATCCTTGTAGATAACTAACCAGAGCGATATATGAAAAAAAGAATAAAAAAATGAGTTCTCGATACACTTCATCATTTGAGTTTTTATCGAAAGATAGAAATAGAGATACTTTTTATCATACTTCTTTTGTGTTCAGGAACACTTATATTCCATCTCGTAGAATGATGGCGGACTTTTGATGCGTTGTACTTTACTGTGACAACTATGGCAGCGGTTGGATATGGGGATTTTGTTCCAAAAACCGATCTCGGGAAAAGTATTTCTATGATATATATGATGGTCGGTATGCCACTATTTATCTATACGAGTGCCTTGCTCGTTGAACGTAGACTCATGAGACGAAAGGAGTAGCAATTTTCCTTTGCTTCTGATCCTAAAATCTATATAATCCGCCAGAAATAATTATTTACTAAATCAGTTTTTATGGCACAACAAGATCCACAACATATTATGCAACAAAATCTTCTCTTTAATCCTCAAGGGAAGGACGAAGTAGAAGTTCGAACGATTATCAAAGGTTCTACTACGGGGCTTTTTAATCTGAACGCAGTGAAATACCCTTGGGCAAAATCACTCTATCAAGTAATGATCGGGAATTTTTGGGTGCCAGAAAAGATTTCTGGACTCAAGGACGACGCTCGTATGTTTCATAGCGAGTTGACTACCGAAGAACAACGAGCCTATAAAGGAATTCTCTCATTTCTTATATTTTTGGATTCTATCCAGACAGTAAATCTTCCACACTTTTCTGACTTTATTACTTCTCCAGAAGTGAATCTGATTCTCTCGATTCAGACATATCAGGAAGCGATTCATTCTCAGTCTTATGCGACTATTCTCGAATCGGTGGTAGATAGTAATGAGCGAGATGAGATCTATTATTTCTTCCGAAATGATCCAATTCTCTTGGAGCGAAATACCTATATCGGTCAGATTTATCAGGACTTTATCACAACTCCATCGGATGAGAATTTTTTCCGCGGTATTGTTGCAAATTTCCTTCTCGAATCTCTCTATTTTTACAATGGTTTTGCATTCTTTGATACCCTCGTAGATCATATGAAGATGCCAGCAACCGGACGTATGATTGCTTATATTCGTCGCGATGAATTGACTCATATCACGATATTTGCCAATATCATCAAAGAAATTAAACGTGAATTCCCTGCGATTTATAACGAACAGGTGATCCTTGATATGATGGATATAGCTGTGACACAAGAGATCGAATGGAGTGCTCATATTCTTGGAGATCGTATTCCCGGAATTAACGGAGAAACTACGAGAGAATATACGAGGTGGTTAGCAGATCAGCGTATCGGTATGCTTGGAATCGCTCCACTTTACAAAGAAGCTATTATGAATCCATACAAACATCTGGAACGACTTCAGGATCCTAATTCTGACAAGAGTAACTTTTTCGAATCCACGGTCGTAAATTATACACAATCCACCAGTATGAATGGAAGTTGGGAATTTTAATTGACAAAAAATGTAATTTCTATACAATAGATTGTTTACATTTTTATTAAATTCTTATACCCCGCTGCTTGCGGCGTGGGATTCCACTCTTCCTACTCTAACTACTTTTTAGAAATTGCCGGTCGTCAAGCGTAGTG
>MNYO01000073.1 GCA_001873165.1 Candidatus Gracilibacteria bacterium CG2_30_37_12 | reverse complement strand
TTGTCGGATGAATAGAGTATTTTGAACCTATTTCTGTGAGTGTAGCCGTATTAGAAAGAACTTCCAGTACTACCACCTTTGTCTTGAATTCTGAAGTGTACTTCTTTCGAGTATTAGTCATAGGAATGTTAATAAGAGAAATATTGTATTTTCTCTTAGCTTAACCTAGTTTGATTTTTGTCTAGATTTTCTGGACCATTATATCTGAAGTATTATACCAATAATAAGACATTCCATTAAAAATGGATCTTGAAATCATTAGGATCTCGATGGAATGGCACAAGTTTTATAGAAGCTTCTGTCTTTCCGAGAGAAAAAATAAGCATCTGCCCATCAAGAGTAGATGGAATTGGCTGATCAAATACGAAATTTCCGAGACTATATATAATAGGAACATTTTTATATAGCTCTATATTCTCTGTCACATGAGGATGATGCCCCATGATAATACTCGCACCTGCATCTACGAGGGAATGAGCGATAAATTGTTGTCTCTTGGTATGAGGTTTATTATATTCTATACCCCAATGGATACTTACGATAACTCTGTATCATTCATGAGAAAGAACTCTAATATTTTGTATTATTGTTCCATAGGATACTTGACTATCAAAGTCATTGATTCCGACAAAGGCTACTTTTACTCAACCTCTTTTTTTAGAATAGTACTATTGCCGAATGATTCTATTCATGATTGAGCTATAAATTTCTCTGTATTTTTATAACCAACTTCTCCACAATCGTTCGTATGATTATTTGCAATATTTACGATAGTAACTCCTATTTGTTTGAGATGGGAAAGAAATGTTGGCGATGAGATAAAAGAGAGACCATTTGGCTTATTTGTCTCACAATTCTGCTCGGTCCCAATGACTGTTTCAAGATTCAATCCGACGAAATCGAATCCATACAGTTTGGTATGATAAAAACTCACCCCAGTTTTGGAAAGCGTATTTTCCTGAAAAAATTCTTCAAACATAGTGTCTATAAATTGAACATCTGATTTTTGTCTCTCGTGGAAATCACGAGCAAACATCGTGTCTCAAAAAAAGGCACCATATATTTTGGTATCATCTGAATTATACTCATCAAATATTTGCTTTTCTTGTTCTTCCTTATTTTCTCGAAATATACCAAAAATATGACTCGTATTTCCGATTCAGGAAGGACTTCCTGTAATCGTATCCACACTGGTACGGTTAATAAGCTCAAAATAAGGTTTATTGTACCTATGAGCGAGATCTGTGATGAACTTCAAACAATTTTGACAATCTACTTCTGTTTGAGAGAAGTCCTGTCCATATTGAATAGCTTCGATACTTTTTGCATCATGAAACCGTGCAAAAGTTTCATCGAGGTGATGAGAAAAGTCCACCGAAGCAAGTACGAGCGTATGAGAATCAAGAGTAGGAGTATTTTCTATAAACGTCTGTAATGTTTTATCGGTTTTTGGAAACATTTCTTTTTCACGATGAAGGACCAGTGGAATAACAATCGTCCCCGTTCAAAAGTACTCACGTATATATGAAAAGTGAATTCCTATACCATGTTCTCGTGTCGTAAGAGTTTCCCCGCTTCATGTAATAAAGAGAGGAAAGACCGCTCCTGTTGGTATAAAATTTTCTAGTTTTTTTTGCAGAAATACAAGAGGATGTAAAACAGAGCGGACCATCTTTCGATACCCCTTGTGCGAAGCCTCCTCAAGTATTATAATGATCTGGGGAGATAAGAATAATCTGATTCACAGAAGGGTATTCTGTACTTAATTCCTTATAAAAAGAATGGAGGGCATCCCCAGTAATCCCATGATGCGGAAGTATAGCGAAAGCTGGTCAAGAAGTGATGATTTTTATTTTTCAGATATTTTCCCCAGAACCAATAAAGTTTTGTTTTATTTTCTCAAGATTTTGTAATCAAAAAACAACAAAGATACAAAGAAGAAAACAAATAATGATTTTAGTTCTTTTCATGGTATTTATCGGATAATAGTGTTCTCATTATCTTTCAGAACTCACCCCCATTCGAAGACATCGAACCCAGGACTTCGATCAAAAGTTCTGAGAAGATATGAATCAAAGGAATTTCAGATATTTTTATACAGGAATCTCTCTTTTCCTTCTATCGAAGAAATTTCATACCCTTCAAGAAGAACACGTTCAATGCTTGTTGGTTTTTTATCAAAGAAAAGCCCTACCATTTTATCCATTTCCCTGTTGTACTTAAATGATACGAAATAGTAACTATCTTTTTTAAATTGATCTTTCCAAAAATCGATAAAATCTTTTTGCTCTTGAACTCTGAAGTTTAGTTTTGGAAGTTTATCTTCGAAAAATCATACCGCTTCATTTCCTTGAATAATCCAACCATCCTTATTGAATCTATACCCCTTTACCTTTACTGAATAATAAAGATACTCATAAAAACCTTTATCAATAACCGTCAATCCATTCTGCTGGGTTCGGATATCCCAGGTTGTTCCTGTCGAGAATCCTGGAATAAGCTTTGTAAAAAATCCTTTTCCAAAGAGATCAAGCGATACTTTTATATCGATCGCGTTCTTTTTATACACATATACCACTGGCTTACACATCTCAGCAAAAGATTCAAAAGAGTATCCATCTCTTGGATAGAGAAGATAATATCCATCATTTGTAAGTCTTTCTACATGAAAAAGTGGAATATTCTCTTTTGTGACCGTTTCTATAGATTTCTGAATATCTGTGGTTGGAACAAATCGACGATCAGTATTGTAGTAAGAGAGTATCTTATTACTCACCTCCACATCCAGAAGATTTCCCTTGGGGTCAATATTATTTTTAAGGTAAACTGAATCAGTTCCAAGATACACTACACGTTCCGGCTGAGCATCTTTCATAGAGTATACGAGTTTTATATCTGGATATTCCTTGAATGAAAGCGTATACTTTTTCGGGAAGGAATTCTTGTTTTTCTTTATATCCTGAAGAAATATGGAACCAATATTCGCATCCGATTTGCTATATGAACCTGTCATCACTTTATTATCTGCAAGAGTTCCATAAATATACGTAGAAGTATCATTATTGAGATCTTCCAAAGTAAAAGTTTTTGTTCCAATAGTAAAATTCCTAGGGATTCCAAGAGTAGACTCGACATTATGAATAACTTTACCTGAAGGATCAAGAATTTCCTGTTTCCATGAAAAAGGACCACAAGATTGAGTGGAAGAATATCGAACAAAAAAATCATTTTGCTTAAATACCTTTATAGTCAAATTGCTCATTGGTATGCTTTCGCTCACTGTAATGCTTTTTTCATTGATATTCATATTTGTTTCTGTAGTTTTTTCTACATCCTCTATTTTCTGAGTGATAATATCCCCATCTTTCGTAAACGGTTTCGATTCATCAATACATATATCCAATATACAGTACTTCCCCGAGAGAATTATGTTGTGATCCTCATTAATAGTAAGTTCTTTTGATTCTTTCTCTCCATTCGACTTTTCTCCAGTAAATATATATGTATTCTCGCCCTTCTGAATAGTTTTAAATTTTGGTTGTATATAGTACTCAAAAACTCGTTTCTCAGGAGTATATTTCTTAAGAGTATATGGCTCATCTTCTTTTCCATCATATCGCCATACAACTGAGATGTTCTTAAAATCTCCTTTTAGTGCCCCAACTATCTTATAGCTTCCAAATCCTTGAGATTCTGCTCTAAGTTCCCCAAAAAAAGAATTATCTCATATTATTCCTCAAGAGTTTGTGATACTTCCTGTTTGAACTTCATTAAGTGATTTATTAGCAATAGCAACAATATCTGAATCTGTACTTGTGGATACGTTAATATCTTGTGGTTTTTGATCAAGAAAACATCCAGAAAGTATGAGTGATAAAGTTATTATTATCAAGTAATTGTAATGTTTCATAGGAGTGAAAAGTTGAAAACAATAAATAACTTCAATGATTATATCCAGAAGTATAAAAAAATGAAAGCTATTTCTGTGAGGTGTTATAATATTCCGTAAATGTCATATCCTCCCTCCATAATTTGGTCGCAACATCGACTCAAATATATCGCCAATGCCAAGGCTCCTCGTGATACCCATCAATCTCGACTCACTTTCGATAACTATTGGTGAATCCATATTTATAAGCGTTTTGAGTGAGCCAATCAAAGTACAATTTATATTGTGATTTACTGAGAAATTCTTCCATCGTTGTCGTTTCAAACATATCGAGTGCAAGTCAGGATTGATGTTCAGAGTGACCAGCACGAGCACAAAATCCATCTCGTACACACTCGGGCGCTCGTTTCTCGATTCATTGCTGGTATTCATAACTTCTATATCCACTCACAACTATGAGTTTCTTCTGAAAATGTTCATAAAAATCATCTCCAAGTTTTTGGAGAGCACTGAGTGATTCTGTTCGAAGAAATATATCTCCAGAAATACCAAGAGATTTGGTATTTGAAATTTGTAGAAGATCTTTTGGAGTGTAGTCCACTTTTATATATGTCACACTTGGCGAAACAAACTTCGTATAGGAAGCATCAGAGGTGGAGTTAATCATTCATTTCTTGTCTTCTTTGTTTTCAAAAGATTCTGCACTCTTATTTTTTTCTTTACCCTTTTTATTTATAGGGATTAATTCTCATGTATTTTTTGTTTCTTGCGGTACCTTCGCTCTTTCTAAATGAATTCATGAATTATTTTCTACGCTTCAACTCCAAATCTTTTCTTGAATTGGTTTTTTTATCTCGGGAATTACTTCTTCTTTAAAACATCATTCGAGTATTAAGCTTGAAAAGATTAATCCAATTACCAATAACTTTTTCATAAAAATAAGAATTGAAGATAAAAAATATGGCATAATGGCAAAAAGTGTGTGGCTGTTTTGACTACTTCACCCCGCTTCCAGAGGGCAGATAAGGGGGTAAATTAGTCAAAAACAAGCCAAATTTAGCGAGAAATATAAAAGTTGATACTTGGGTGCCTTAGATAAGAGAACAACTTGTATTTTTAACCACACATAATTTTCTATTTAACCATCTTTTCAATTATGATATCTCAGAAAATACGTAATAA